>JAUWCP010000066.1 GCA_030609245.1 Hyphomicrobium sp. | reverse complement strand
ACTCGGCCTATTCGCTTCTCGAAGGCGCGCTTACCATTCCACGGCTTGCTAAGCTTGCTGCGGAGGATGGCTTTCCGGCACTTGGGCTGAGTGACACCAGCAATCTTTTCGGCGCGTTGGAATTCTCCGACAAACTTGCCGGCGCTGGCATTCAACCCATCGTCGGCGCCACGCTCAGTGTAGACTTTGAGGAGAAGAAGGCGGAGGAGATCGAGCACACCGCAAAGCCCGTCCGGCTTGGTGGCGATGGTCCCATCGCACTCTTTGCGATGAGCGATGCGGGTTACGCCAATCTTCTGAAGCTGGTCAGTCGTGCGCATTTGGAATCGGGCGATGCAGAACAGCCTTATATTTCCGCCACCGCGCTTGGGGAGCACACGGAAGGGCTGATTGCGCTCACGGGCGGACCGGATGGACCGATCGACCAGACTTTGCGCGAGGCACAACGCAGCCAGGCCAAAGCTCGCTTAACTCGTCTCAAGTCGGCATTCGGTGACCGGCTATACGTTGAGATCCAGCGCCACGGGTTGAAGAGCGAGCAAGACGTGGAGCCTCACCTGTTGGAACTGGCCTATGGGCACGACATTCCCATCGTTGCCACCAACGAGGCCTACTTTGCCGCCCCTGACGACTATGAGGCCCACGACGCGCTTTTGTGCATCGCGGAAGGGCGCTACGTCGTGGAAGATGACCGGCGGCGGGTGACGCCAGAACACGCGTTCAAAAGCGCGGAGCAGATGGCCGAGGTCTTCAGCGATTTGCCCGAAGCGCTTGAGAACACCATCGAGATCGCCAAGCGCTGCGCCTTTCGCCCCAAAGGCCGCAAGCCCATCCTGCCGCGGTTCGTTGCCGGTGGCGACGATGTGAGTGAGACGGAGCAGTCGCGCCTTGAAGCGGCTGAGCTGCGGCGGCAAGCCCAAGAGGGGCTGAAAGAACGGTTGGCGTCCGGATCTTCGGCGCAGGGCTTCAATGTGGCGGATTACGAAAAGCGGCTTGCCTATGAGATCGATATCATCTCGCGCATGAAGTTTGCTGGCTACTTCCTCATCGTTGCCGACTTCATCAAGTGGGCGAAGTCCCGCAGCATACCCGTTGGGCCGGGCCGCGGCTCAGGCGCGGGCTCGCTCGTCGCTTGGGCCCTCACCATTACGGATCTTGATCCGCTGCGGTTCGGTTTGCTTTTTGAGCGATTCCTCAATCCCGAACGCGTGTCGATGCCCGACTTCGATATCGACTTTTGCCAGGACCGCCGCGACGAGGTCATTCGCTACGTGCAGGACAAATATGGGCACGACCGCGTGGCCCAAATCATTACGCACGGCAAACTGCAAGCACGCGCGGTGCTGCGCGACGTCGGTCGTGTCTTGCAGATCCCCTACGGCCAGGTCGATCGTCTTTGCAAGCTCATGCCAAATAATCCGGCTGATCCCGTCACTCTGGCCGAGGCCATCGCGGGTGAGCCAAAGCTGCAACAAGAGCAAAGCTCCGATCCGCTTGTTGCGCGGCTTCTCGAGATTGCCCAGAAGCTCGAGGGGCTCTACCGCCACTCCTCTACGCACGCAGCCGGCATGGTGATCGCCGACCGGCCGCTTGTTGAGTTGGTCCCGCTCACACTCGACCCGAAATCGAATACGCCTGTCACCCAATACAACTGGAAGCTGGTTGAGGCCGCAGGGCTCGTGAAGTTCGACTTCCTGGGTCTGAAGACCCTGACAGTGCTTCAAAAGGCGGTTGATCTCGTCAAACGCGGGCGTGGCATCGACGTCGATCTAGCCAAACTTCCGCTTGATGACCGCAAGACGTTCGAGATCCTCGCCAAGGCCGACACAGTGGGCGTGTTCCAGCTGGAAAGCACGGGTATGCGCGAGAGCTTGAAACGGCTGAGGCCCGACCGCTTCGAAGACATCATCGCCATGGTGGCGCTCTACCGCCCCGGCCCGATGGACAACATCCCCACTTATATCAACCGCAAGCACGGCGAAGAGCCGGTCGATTATTTGCATTCGCTCTTAGAGCCAATCCTCAAAGAGACCTATGGCGTCATCATCTACCAGGAGCAAGTCATCCAAATTGCCCAAGCGATGTCCGGCTACACGCTTGGTCAGGCTGATGTTTTGCGTCGCACGATGGGCAAGAAGGACAAGGTTGGCATGGCTCGCCAGCAAGCCGAGTTCGTTGCCGGCGCCGTCAACAACGGTGTGGAGCGGGCTGACGCGGCTTATGTCTTCCAGCTGGTCGACAAGTTTGCAGGTTACGGCTTCAACAAGAGCCACGCCGCAGCTTACGCGCTCGTCAGCTATCACACCGCTTACATGAAGGCGAACTATCGCGAGGAATTCCTCGCCGCCTCCATGACGCTCGACATGGGCAATACCGATAAGCTTGCCCTGTTCGCCGCCGAAGCCAGAAGGAGTGGCATCGAGGTGAAGCCGCCATGCGTAAACGCCTCCGATGTCGATTTCCTGGCGGAACTCTGCGATGAGCCGGACCGGCTTGGCGCCATTCGCTACTCGCTTGCGGCGCTGAAAAACATCGGCGCTGCGGCCGTTGGCACGATTGTCTCTGAGCGCACCGCGCACGGGCGCTATGGGACCCTTGCCGATTTCGCATCCCGACTTAATCCCAAGGCGCTAAATAGGCGCGCGCTCGAGACGCTTTCTTCAGCAGGTGCCTTCGATCGCTTGGAGTCCAATCGCGCGCTGGTTTACAACAACGTAGACATGATGCTGGCGTTGGCGCAGCGCCGTGAAGCAAACACGGCATCGGGCACTGACGATCTCTTCGGAATTGGCGATGCGGCCCCGCAACTCGATCTTCGCCCGGCAAAGGCCTGGACGCCGATGGTGCGTCTCTCCCAAGAGTTCGACGCGATCGGCTTCTATCTCTCGGGCCATCCGCTGGATCAGTACGCGCGGGCGCTAAAAAAGCTGGGCGTGCGGAGCTATGCCGAATTCGAAGCCATGACCGAGCGCGGCGTTACCGAAGGCCGGCTGGCCGCCATTATCGTTTCAGCGCGCGAACGGAGGTCGCAGAAGGGCAACAAGTTCGCCTTCGGCATATTCTCTGACACCACGGGCCAGTTCGAAGCCGTGATCTTTTCGGACACTCTTGCGAAATGCCGCGATCTGTTGGAGCCGGGCACACCGGTTCTCCTCGCTGTCAACGCAGAGCGGGATGGCGACACTGTAAAGTTGCGGGTCGACGGCTTGGAAGTGCTCGACAAGGCGGTAGCTGGTGTGCAGCGAGGGCTCAAAGTTGTTCTCGATCAGCGGGTTGTTCAATCGAACGCTGCCAGTATCGCTGAGCTCAAATCGCATCTGAAGCCGGGTGGCAAGGGCGAAATCCGCATTGTGTTGGTTCTTGAGGATCGGGGCAGGGAAATGGAGTTCGTCGTCCCAGGACGCTTTGATATCTCGCCTTCGCGTGCCGGCGAGCTGGCAACCGTACCGGGCGTATTGGAAGTCGTAGAGATCTGACCGTAGATTTTGCCACGCGGGATCTCCTATGAGATGGCCAAGAGGGCATGATTATTGTGATCCGAACGGCTCTCGCTGCGACCTTGCTTCTCGTGCTTACGGGCTGTCAGAAAAACGTAGCACTCTGCCCGCCGGCGCTTCGAGACGCCACCCGGCTTGTGCTCGTAATCACGGCGTCGATGGACGATACGCGCGCCACCCTTCGCACCTTTGAGCGGGCCACCAAAGAAGAAGCGTGGGCGCCTGTCTCTGGACCCGAACCCGCCGTAGTTGGCGTGAGCGGGTTGGCTTGGGGGCATCCGTTTGTTTCGCTCGCTGAATCGGGTGAACCTGAAAAGCGCGAAGGCGACAAACGTACCCCGGCGGGCATCTATGGGTTTGGGGCGACGTTCGGGTTCGAGGATGCAAAGCGCGATGGTCATCTGCGTTTGGCTTCGGGCGAGCACTATTGCGTTGATGATGTGCGCTCGCCGCACTACGGGCGCATCGTTCCCAGGAGCGTGGCCGGCGAGGGGATGAGCGGCGAGGAGATGGCCGCAATTGACATCTACAAGCGCGGCATCGTCATCGACTATCCGCCCAAGCGCCAGTCGAAGGCGGGTAGCTGCATCTTTGTGCACATTTGGGAAGGCGAGGGCATCGGCACGTCGGGTTGTGTCGCCCTGGTCGAGGTGCGCGTTGCCTATCTTCAAAAATGGGCGAAAGCTGACCGCACGGCGATCGCGATCCTGCCCCAAGCCGCACTATCGCGCTTCAGGGGCTGCCTGCCGCAATAACTTCCGATGATGAACACATTGGGCGCGATCGCCGCCGGCGGCCAATGGCTCCGGCATACGGGTTGTCAACGCATTCTAACCAGCCTATAAGCCGCGCATCTCACACACGGACCTATGCGCTTGGCAGATTGAAAGCCCTGCTGATCGCTCCGGTGGGCGGAACTGCACGCTGCAGACCGCCTTCTCAAGGTTCGCGGAGGACTAACCGGAAAAGGACGATCCAATGACGCTTCCCGCGTTCAACATGCGTCAGCTCTTGGAAGCTGGCGTGCACTTCGGCCACCAGTCACACCGCTGGAACCCCAAGATGGCGCCCTTCATCTACGGCGCCCGCAACAACATTCATATCGTCGATCTGACGCAGACGACGCCGCTGTTGCATCAGGCGCTCGTTAAGATTTCTGACACCGTGGCTGGTGGCGGCCGCGTTCTGTTCGTGGCGACTAAGCGCCAGGCGTCCGATGCAATCGCCGATTCCGCAAAGCGTTCGGCACAGTATTTCATCAATCACCGTTGGCTTGGTGGCACGCTGACCAACTGGAAGACGATCTCCCAGTCGATACGCCGCCTGCGCCAGCTCGACGATATCGTCGGCGACCCTCAGGGACGCACCAAGAAGGAAGTGCTCAACATCACGCGCGAGCGCGACAAGCTCAATAAAGCGCTGGGCGGTATCAAGGATATGGGCGGTACGCCCGACTTGTTGTTTGTGATCGACACCAACAAGGAGAGCATCGCCATCAAGGAGGCACGCAAGCTCAAGATCCCGATCGTGGCCATCGTCGACACCAATTGCGATCCCGACGGCATCGATTTCCCCGTTCCCGGAAATGACGATGCCGGCCGCGCTATCACGCTTTATTGCGACCTCATCGCGCGCGCCGCTCTCGATGGCCTGGAGCGCAGCCAGAGTTCCACAGGCGTTGATGTCGGAGCATCCGAAGCTCCGCCCGCTGAAGTACTGCCGGAGACGGAGAAGGCAGCAACTCCCGCCGGGTTCCGCGGCATTGAAGCGCCGCGTGGCGACGCCGACGACCTTAAGAATATCAGCGGGATTACCGTCAAAATTGAGCAGCAACTCAACGACGCGGGCGTCTTCCATTACTGGCAGATCGCCGACTTCGATCCGGAGCAGCTGGCTGCCCTCGATGCCCAACTCAAGCTTCAAGGCCAAATCGAGAAGGATGGCTGGGTTGCTCAGGCCAAGAAGCTGGTGGAGGTCAGAGCGGTCTGATCGGCGCCACCGCGCGTGACAGCGGCAACAACAACCTATTGTCAAGCTACGGGCGTAGCGTGAAGCCGCCTGCCAACCAAAGAGTGTAGACATGACCACAATTTCCGCGAGCCTGGTGAAGGAACTGCGCGACAAGACGGGTGTCGGGATGATGGATTGCAAGAGGGCGCTGAGCGAGACGGGCGGCGATGTGGAGGCCGCTGTCGACTGGTTGCGCAAGAAGGGGCTTTCCAAAGCTGCAAAGAAGGCTGGAAGGATCGCAGCAGAGGGGCTCGTCGGTATCGCGGCATCGGGGACGTCGGGTTCTGTCGTGGAGGTTAATTCCGAAACCGACTTCGTGGCGCGCAACGAGCAGTTCCAAGACATGGTGCTGAAGATCACCTCGCTCGCGAGTGAAGCGAAGGGTGATATGGCCAAGCTTTTGGCCACGATCTATCCGAATGAGAAGATCACGGTTGAGGATCATATCAAGGAGATGATCGCCACCATCGGCGAGAACATGACGCTGCGCCGCGCCAGAACTCTGAATGTTTCCAAAGGCGCTCTAGGTTCCTACGTGCACAACCAGATCGCACCAGGTCTCGGCAAGATTGGCGTGCTCGTGGCGCTGGAGTCGGATGGGAAGAACACCCAAGAGCTCTCCGATCTGGCGCGCATGATCGCGATGCACGTTGCCGCGACAAGCCCGATGGCACTCGATCTGTCGGGTGTGCCGGCCGAAACGCTAGAGCGCGAGAAGGCGATCCTCGCCGGCAAGAACCAAGGCAAACCGGACCATATTCTGGAAAAGATCGTGGCAAGCGGGCTAAAGAGCTACGGCAAGGAGCACTGCCTGCTCGATCAGGCGTATATCCACGACCCGTCCAAGAGTGTGTCGCAAGCCTTGAAAGAGGCCGAAGGCAAGGCTGGCGCGCCCATCAAGATCGCCGGTTTTGTGCGCTACGCGCTGGGCGAGGGGATCGAAAAGAAAGAGGATGATTTCGCCGCAGAGGTTGCCGCTGCTGCAGGCGGCTAGCCGAATCCATCACTGATGCGCTAGTTAGGACTTGGTGGCCGATCACTAGCCGCCAGGTGTTGCATTGCGGCAAAGCGACGAGGCAGCGGTCATGGCAGCAGACGGCGATGGGCTCATCTATAATCGGTTGCTGTTGAAGCTCTCGGGCGAGGCCCTGATGGGCAAAAGCGCCTACGGGATCGACATGGAGGTCGTAGACCGTCTCGCGCGCGACGTCGCCGAGGCGGTGGCGGAAGGGTGCCAGATCGCCGTGGTTATTGGCGGTGGCAACATTTTTCGGGGGCTTGCTGGCGCTGCCAAAGGCATGGACCGGGCCACAGCCGATTACATGGGCATGCTCGCTACCGTGATGAACGCGCTGGCGTTTCAGAACGCCCTGGAGCATGCCAATACGCCCGCCCGCGTACTTTCTGCCATCCCGATGCCCACGGTGTGCGAAAGTTACGTTCGGCCCAAGGCCTTGCAACGTTTGGCTGACGGGCACGTGGTGATCTTTGCCGCCGGCACGGGCAACCCATTTTTCACGACAGACACGGCCGCCACGCTGCGGGCCATCGAGATGGGGTGTCAGGCGGTGGCGAAAGCAACTAAGGTCGATGGCGTCTACGATGCTGATCCGGTTACGAATCCAGGGGCTAAGCGCTTCGAACGCCTGAGTTATGCTGAGGTTTTGTCGCGAGATCTCAAGGTCATGGACGGAGCGGCGATCGCCCTTGCTCGCGACAATGGACTTCCGGTAATTGTGTTCTCCATCGAGGAGCCGGGAAATCTCCTCAAAGTGTTGCAGGGAAAAGCGCGGGCAACTGTCATAGAATGATCCGCTTGAAAGCCCCCATTCGCTCACAGGAATCGCAAACCCTGTAGCTGCGCGAAGCAGAGCTATTTGCCGCCTTGGGATGTGTGCCGCGGCGCATCATGCGGGCTGAAGGAGAAGAAATGCTGACCGGTCCATTTGATCTCAACGAGCTCGAAAAGCGTATGCACGCCAGCGTTGAAGCGCTCAGGCGCGAGTTTTCAGGCCTGAGAACCGGGCGGGCGAGCACCCATCTGCTCGATCCTGTGCAGGTTTCCGTGTACGGCTCCAAAATGCCGCTCAATCAGGTCGCGGCGATCTCGGTGCCCGAGCCGCGCACCATCTCGGTGCAGGTCTGGGATAAGGCCAACATCTCCGCGGTAGACAAGGCGATACGTGAAGCCAACCTCGGCCTTAATCCGATCGTCGATGGCACGCTGATACGCTTGCCTATCCCGATGCTAACCGCCGAACGCCGTCAAGAATTCGCCAAGCTTGCGCACAAATACGCTGAACAATCGCGTGTTTCTGTGCGAAACGTGCGTCGCGAAGGCATGGAGCACCTCAAAAGGCTCGAGAAGGGAGGCGAAATGAGTAAAGACGATCATCACAAAGCCTCCACCGATGTGCAGGAATTGACCGACAAGCTCGTTAAGGAGATCGACGCAACGCTTGAGGCCAAGGAGGCCGAGATCCACAAAGTCTGAGCCGAACGAACACCTGCGACTTCGTTCAAGTTGGCGCTTGCGCCGTCCGCAACCGAAAGCCTGTCCACAAACGTGACGGAAATCAGCAACCATACCGGACGACATGAAGACGCGGATGCTCCGCCCCGTCACATTGCCATCATCATGGACGGCAACGGGCGCTGGGCGCGGGCGCGTGGCTTGCCACGCTCGGTTGGTCACCGCTCAGGTGTGGAGGCAGTGCGGCGCACGGTGCGCGCGGTTGCCGATCTGGAGATTCCCTACCTGACGCTCTACAGCTTTTCCTCCGAAAACTGGTCGCGGCCTGCTGATGAGATAGACGACCTTATGGGGCTGATGAAGCGCTTCATCCGTCTTGATCTGGCCGAGCTGCACAAAGCAGGCGTCAGGATCCGCGTCATCGGTGAGCGATTCAATATCGACAAAGAGCTGATGACACTCATTGATGAAGCGTGCGAGCTGACACGGGAGAACCAGAGGCTAACGCTCGTTATTGCGTTCAACTACGGCGCGCGCGCTGAGATCGCAAAAGCGGCACGTAAACTCGCCGAGGCTGTCGTGGCCGGGACGCTCAAGCCATCGGAAATCACAGCTGACGCGCTTAACGACGCGCTCGACACATATGGTATTCCCGATCCAGATTTGCTGATCCGCACGAGCGGCGAGATGCGCTTGTCGAACTTCTTGCTTTGGCAGGCTGCATACACGGAGTTTGTGTTCCTCGACGCCTATTGGCCGGATTTTGGGCTTGAGCTTTTGGAAGAAGCACTTGCCCGGTACCGCGCCCGTGAGCGCCGCTATGGCGGGCTCTCAAAGCGATCGATGGCTTGAGGCGCGCACCATGCCCGACAATTTGGCAGCTTCGCATGCGAACGCGCACGAGGAAGGCAAGCTGCCTACGGACTTGAGGGCGCGCGTCATTGCCGGCGCCGTTATGGCGCTCATCGCCCTGGCCTTGGCTTACGCAGGGCCAACGTGGTTTGCACTCCTCGTCCTCGTCGTTTCGCTGGTGATCAGTTGGGAGTGGGGCCGCGTGGTGCGCGGCGTAAGTTTTGATCTTGCTTTCTTCGTTCATGCCGCCGCCGTGACGGCGGCGATCATTCTGGCGGCACAGGGATATGCGGCGCTTGGGCTTGCCGTTATCGCCACGGCCGCAATTGTTCTTGTCCCGCTCGTCTTCGAGCGCGGCGCGCGCCTTTCCGTTCTCGGTGTGATATACGTCGGCGTCCCGGCCGTCGCATTGCTTTGGATGCGCAGTGATGAGCCCTATGGCTTCCTCGCGGTGCTGCTCATATTCGCGATTGTGTGGGCTTCAGACACCACTGCTTATGCTGCGGGACGATTGATTGGCGGACCGAAGCTGTGGCCCCAGATCTCGCCGAACAAGACCTGGGCAGGGCTGTTGGGCGGGCTGGCGGCAAGCACGGCTGCCGCGGCTCTCTTTTCGTTTTTTGTCGGGGGCGCCTCACCTTTGGGATTGGCGCTTACGGGGCTCGTGCTCGGTATTGTCGCTCAAGCAGGCGACTTGGCCGAATCTGCGTTGAAACGGGTCTTCGGGTTCAAGGATGCAAGCGCTTTGATCCCAGGCCACGGCGGTTTCATGGATCGCATGGATAGCATCGTTACGGTGGCTGTGGCCGCGGGACTGTTTGCCCTCGCCGTCGATCCGCACGCGCCGGCACGGGCGCTGTTGTTTGGCATGTGACGTTTTGGGATGAGAGGTAGAATGGCGCGGCTGTCAAGCGCTCAGGCAAAGTCGGAGATGCCCCACGACGCTGTGGTACGGCGAAGCTTGAGCATCCTTGGCGCGACTGGGTCGATCGGCAAGAACACGCTCGACCTCGTGAGCCGTACGCCCGACGCGTTCGAGATCATAGCTCTCACCGCCCAAAACAGTGTTGTCGAGCTCGCCGAAAGCGCCAAACGTGTTGGTGCCCGCCTCGCTGTCATCGGCAACGAGCGTCAATACGGTGAGCTAAAATCTCTGCTCTCAGGCACCGGTATCAAGGTGGCTGCCGGCCCAACAGCCGTTATCGCGGCCGCCGCTGAGCCGGCCGACTGCGTCATGGCCGCTATTGTGGGCGCTGCTGGGCTTGAACCGACATTCGAGGCCGTGCGCCAAGGACGCCGGCTGGCGCTAGCCAACAAGGAATGTCTCGTCTCCGCGGGCGCGGTATTCATGGCGGAAGTTGCCCGGGCGGGCGCGGA
>JAUWCP010000002.1 GCA_030609245.1 Hyphomicrobium sp. | reverse complement strand
GTGGCCCCTATGATGGATTGGACGGACCGGCATTGCCGCGCCTTCCATCGCCTGCTGACGCGCAAGGCGCTTCTTTACACGGAGATGTTGACCGCCCCAGCCGTCATTCATGGCGATCGCGAGCGGCTTCTGGCGTGCGATGCGAGCGAGCGTCCCGTCGCTCTACAACTCGGGGGCAGCGATCCTAACGCGCTTGCCGAGGCAGCAGAGATTGGTGCTGGCTTTGGTTACGACGAGATCAATCTCAACGTGGGCTGTCCTTCTGATCGCGTGCAGGAGGGACGCTTCGGTGCGTGCCTCATGGCAGAGCCGAGCCTTGTCGGCGAATGCGTTGCGGCGATGCGCGCGCGCGTCGCGGTCCCCGTCACGGTCAAGTGCCGTATCGGTATCGACGATCAAGATAGCGAAGACGACCTGCAAAGGTTTATTGCGACGGTTGCGAGCGCAGGGTGCAGCACCTTTATTGTGCACGCACGCAAGGCGTGGCTCGAAGGATTGTCACCAAAGCAGAACCGAGAGGTACCCCCGCTCGACTATGCACGCATCTATCGCCTCAAGGCGTCGCACCCGGACCTGACCATCATTCTCAACGGCGGCATCGCCGATCTGGATGAAGCCGAGCAGCATCTTGCACATGTCGATGGTGTGATGCTCGGACGCGCGGCCTACCAGACGCCATATCTGCTCGCTGAGGTCGACCGGCGATTCTTTGGCGGTGAAGAGCCGGTTTCCTTACGCGCCGAGGTGCTCGAAGCGCTCATGACTCATACGGCGCGCCATCTGGAAAGCGGCGGACGCCTCAACAACGTCGTGCGTCACGTGCTTGGCCTCTATCATGGTCAGCCGCGGGCCCGTGCCTTCCGGCGGCACTTAAGCGAGAACGCAGTGAAGGAGGGTGCCGGCCTCGACGTTCTGCATGAAGCACTGTGTATCGCCGAGCCATCGCATCGATTAATTGCCGCCGCGGCGGAGTAGGGAGCGCTGAGAGATGGAACTGGCGGTGACGCCGGCTGAGCTTGCCGCGGTCGTCGTCGCACTTATTGCGGCCGGTATCGTCGCGGGCTTTCTTGCCGGGCTCCTTGGCATTGGTGGCGGCGGCGTTCTCGTCCCGGTGCTCTACGAAGTCTTTGGCGTTCTTCACGTTGATCCTTCGGTCCAAATGCACCTGACGCTTGGCACCACGCTTGCCATCATCGCTCCGACTGCACTCAGGTCGTTTGCTGGTCATCGCGCCAAGGGCTCGGTGGACACGCAGGTCCTCGTACGTATGGGGCCCTGGATTGTTGCAGGTGTCGTTGCCGGCATTCTGATCGCGAATGTTTCAAGTGGCACCACGCTGAAGTGGGTGTGGGCGATCGCAGCAAGCCTGTTTGCGCTCAAACTGGCGCTAGGTCGGGAGGACTGGCGGCTTGGCGATCGTCTGCCTGGCCGGCCTTGGTTGGAGATCGTTTCATCGTCGATCGGTTGCCTCTCCACGCTGATGAGCATCGGCGGCGCAACGTTCGTCGTGCCGTTTCTCACGCTCTACGGCCGGCCCATTCTTCAGGCAGTTGCCACGGCGAGCGGTATTGGTCCGATAATTGCGATCCCAGGAGCGCTCGGTTACATTTGGGTGGGTTGGGGCGCCGAAAATCTTCCGCCCTTCTCGCTGGGTTATGTCAGCCTAATCGGCGCTGCGATCATCATTCCCGCGAGCGTTTTTGCCGCGCCGTTCGGCGTTCGCGTTGCGCACAGCATTCCGCGGCGGCGGCTCGAATTGGCATTTGCCGTCTTTCTAGCCTGCGTTGCTGTACGGTTTTTTGTCGATCTATTGGGGTGAGGAGGGAGCGGGCGATCGCCTCATATGGCGAGCTTCTGATTATATTCGCCGACCTCGCCGAACTTTGAAAGCTCTGCATCAATGTCGGCAAAGATCGCCTTCATGTTGGATTCCGACGTCGGACTTTCGACGACGACGACAAGCTCGGGCTTATTGGACGAGGCGCGTACCAGTCCCCACGTTCCATCTTCCAGCACGATGCGGACACCATTGACAGTGATGAGTTCGCGGATTTTCTGGCCCGCAATCTGCGCACCGTCTGCGGCGAGCTTCTTGTAGTGCTCCACCACCTGGTCGACGACGCCATACTTCTCCTCGTCCGCGCAGTGGGGTGACATGGTGGGGGACTGCCACGTCTTGGGCAGCGCGTTCTTCAAGTCCGCCATCGTCTTTCCGGGGTTGTGGTCGAGCATGTCGCACACGGCAAGGGCGGCGACGATGCCGTCATCGTAGCCGCGCCCGAGAGGTGGATTGAAGAAGAAGTGGCCGGATTTCTCAAAGCCGACGAGCGCCTTCGTCTCGTGACTGTAGCGTTTGATATAGGAGTGGCCCGTCTTCCAATAGGTCGTCGTCGCGCCGTTGGCCTGGAGTACGGGGTCGGTCAGGAAGAGCCCCGTGGACTTCACGTCAGCAACAAACTTCGCACCTTTGTGCGAGGCGGAGATATCGCGAGCCAGCATGACGCCGACCTTGTCGGAAAAAATCTCTTCGCCTTCGTTATCGACCACCCCGCAGCGGTCGCCATCGCCGTCAAAGGCCAGGCCGACGTCGGCGCCAACTTCGAGCACCTTCGCTGAAACGTCGTGGAGCATGGCCAGGTCTTCAGGGTTGGGATTGTAATGCGGGAAACTGTGATCGAGCTCTGCATGGAGCGGTACCACTTCACAGCCGACGGCTTGAAGCACCTTCGGCGCGAAAGCGCCCGCCGTTCCGTTTCCGCAGGCGGCAACGACTTTCAAGCTGCGCTTGAGCTTTGGGCGATCCGTTAGCTCCTTAATATAGCGATCGGCCATGTCGGGAACGAAGGTGTATTTTCCACCCGGCGCGGTCTCGTATTTGCCGCCGAGCACGATGTCCTTCAGGTCCAACATCTCATCGGGACCAAAGGTCAGCGGTCGAGCAAGCCCCATCTTGATGCCGGTCCAGCCGTTTTCGTTGTGACTGGCGGTGACCATGGCGACCCCTTCGACGTCGAGATCGAATTGCGCGAAATAGGCCATGGGCGAAAGCGCTAAGCCGATGTCATAGACTTCAGCGCCGCCAGCCAGGAGCCCCATCATCAACGCCTGCTTCACGCTGCCCGAGTACCAGCGGTAGTCGTGGCCAACGACGATGCGCTTGGGAACACCGCGCTTCGCAAATAGCGTTGCGAGCCCGAGGCCCACGGCATTCAATCCCATGAGGTTGATTTCGTCGGGGAACAGCCAGCGTGCGTCGTACTCGCGAAAACCGGTCGGCTTAATAAACGCTGTGCGCTCAAATTCAGCAGTGTTCGGCTTCAGATCGGCCCTTGGCGGCGGCAGCATGACTTGATCCTCTAGGAACGGTGCAGTGACGCGCAGGTGTACCCGCCTGGCACCCTTAAGTCGATGCCGCGGAGCCTGAAAGGGAAAGGAGGGGGAACGAAAATAGCCCGACTTAATCCTGAAGCACGAGGAGCCCTGGTCGCATGTTGAAACGTGATAAACGGCCCAAAAAGCTCATGCCGAGCAGGGAGGTTCTAAGACGCCCGGGCTCGGAGACGGCGGCGCGCACATCGCGCACTATGATGTCGCCAATACTGACGCTGTTGAGCATCACGGGAGCAACGCGTGCCCGGCCGTTGGCGGTGCTGACGGAGTGAGTGAAATCGCCCGGATTGAGAAAGATGCCGGCACGCTCGGCATCCTCGTAGCTCAATGCCACCATGGTCGCACCGGTATCGACCATGATCGTTATGGGATGGCCGTCAATCTCAACTTCGGTGAAAAAATGACCATTGCGCGTGGCGGAGATTTCTACGACCGAACCGGAACGGCGTGCGCGGGGAATATTCGCCTTGGCTTGGGGCGCTGCGGCAACGTCTGCTGACCGGAACTTGCCGAGTGTCCCCACTATGCCTGTTTTTATTTCTTCGAAATGCGTGAGCGCCACGGCAGCTACAACGGCGATAACGGTCCAACTGACGGTTTCGCGAAGCAGATGCCTCGTTCCTGATGACAGCCCCATGAAATGATCCCGTGATATGTGCGCTCTGGGCCTGAGTGCCGGCTACTAGCTCCTGAGCGTCAGGAAATCCTTCGAGAACTCATACGAACGCAAACGCCTTAAAAAACTCATACCAAGTAAGTTTTCGTTGATACTTCCCGGCTTGGCCACGAGCGCTTCGACGTCGCGCAACTCTATGGGCCCAATAGTGATCGAGCGCAGGCGCACAGGCGCGGCATAGGCGGTCCCGTTGGCGGTTTGCACAGCTGCTGTATAGACGAGGCTTCTCGTATCAATCCCCGCTCTGGCGGCGTCTGCAGGTTTAAGCACGACGGTCGAGGCACCTGTGTCGACGAGGAGCGTCATGGGTTGGCCGTTTATTGCACCTCGAACGGCAAAATGGCCATCGAGGCGGCGGCGCACACGTACGGCATGCTCACCTCCTTGTTCGCTGCGCACGGTCAGCGAATACCCGGGCGGGGCAAGCTCGCCCGCGACGCGGTGAGCGATGCCCGATATATCCTCGCGATAGCTGTAAAGAGCGATCAGCAGGAGCGCCAGCGCGCCCCACACAGCAAGATTACGCATGGCCTGCAAGGGACGCGTGCGCTCACCGCTGACGAGCACCACGACATATACGGCAATCATCACGACGGCGGCGCCGAGAAAAATGGTCTCAAACGCGCCGACCTCTGAGAACAGCATGGTATCGCCGCGCAGCAGAAAGAACGCAGCCGCAAGAACGAGAAATGCCACAATAAGCCACGTGATCATCTACCTAGCCCTTCAAGATAATTGTTTTTCGTGCGGTGAGCACATTCATGATCCGCTGCCGCTCCCTACTCGTCATAGTTGCCCAGTGGGCGATCTCGTCAATGGTGCGCCCGCAGCCCATGCACAATCCGGACTCGCGATCGATGTCGCAAATGTTGACGCAGGGCGTTTCCATCGAGCGCTTCGCTCTCCCGTGTGATGCGCCGATGGAATTCGGCACTCAGTTATGGGGAATATGTAGCGTTCGCCTGACGCCAAAACAACGCGTAGGCCGGAAGGCTCAGTTAAGATTGGTGGAATGACGCTGCGCAGGCAACGTTTTTGCGATTTTGCGCAGGCGAGGTGGCCGCGGCGCCGGCTCTTTTAGGCGATGTGTTTCCTGACCCAGCGGCTGAAGAGGCGCCATTGTTTGCAACACGCGGTGCGGCGGCAGCTCAACGATGGCCTCAGTTCCCTTGCGCAACTCCGACTTGAGCGAGAATGTGCCGCCATGCAGTTCAACAAGGTGCTCCACAATGGGAAGGCCGAGCCCCGCGCCGCCTTCCGCGTTTTGATGTGCCAGCGAACCCTGACCGAAGGCCTGCATAACCTTGGGGATTTCGTCCTCAGGTATGCCCGGCCCGGTGTCGCGCACCGAAAAGTATTGTCCGCCCCTGTCAGTCGGACCAACCGTCAGCGTGATGCGCCCGCCCTTCGGCGTGAACTTCAAAGCGTTAGACATAAGGTTGAGACAGATCTGCCGGACAGCACGCGGATCGGCCCAGACGAGCGGAAGGTTAGGTGCGAGTTCTTCGACCACCTCAAGCCCCTTGCTCTCCACCTTCAATTTCATAAGCCGGTGGCAATCGGCTACAAAGTCCGCCAATCGCACGGATTCCTCGTGCAAATCGTAGCGGCCAGACTCGATACGCGACAAATCGAGGATCTCGTTGATCAGGTGCAGCAGGTGGTGTCCGCTCTCAAAGATGTTGCCCGCATACTCCTTGTAAGCCGGGTTGGTCATTGGACCCATCACTTCCGTGTTCATGACTTCAGAGAAGCCGAGGATGGCGTTGAGAGGCGTTCTCAGCTCGTGGCTCATGGTGGCCAGGAAGCGCGACTTGGCTCTGTTGGCGGCTTCTGCCCTGCGGCGTGCTTCGTCGGAGACTGACTTTTGCTCTTCCAGTTCGGCGATGAGGGCGTCCTTCTCGGAGCGGAATTCCAACATGGACAAAGCAGTCGACTTCAAGCCGCGCGCAAGGAACAGAAAGTAGACGTAGATGCCGATCGCCATCGAGGCCAGTGCGAGATAGAATGGATCGGTCAATAGGAGCAGGCGCACGACCACTGCCAACGTCATGGGGATCGTGCCGGCAAGCAGGACCTGCGTAAATGTTGCTGCGAACATCACGCGGATCGCCAAGACGAGGATGAGAGTGGCAAAGATAAAAACGTGCGAGGAGAACACCGCCGATTCCGCCGCGCCGACTTGCTGCCCCACACCAATGAGCGCGAAGCCGGCCAGCGTTGATCCGTTCAACAGCTCGATCATGATGAAGCGCCGGCGCCAGAGCCGGACATCGACCTGATTTTGGGGCTGCGCTAAGAAGCGGCGGCCTTGGTCCAACAGCAAAATTTTTGCAATGATGACGATCACAAGCCATAGAATGCCGTCTGAGATGGGCGCCCAGAACATGGAGGCGATGGCAAACAGTGCGTACAACGCCGGCATGGTGAACGCGGCGCCGATCTCATTGCGAATGAACATGGCCAGGAGCTCGTATTCGAACTCCGGCTTCATCTCGGTTCCCGCAGCCAGGCGCGCGCGCGTAGCCTTGAGGTCTTCGGCGGCCCGCCTTCTTGCGTCCCGTCGGCCTCGAAGCCTTGAGACCTCTTCAGCTATAGCGGTCTGATCCATATTAGCTGCCGTACCGAATCCCCGAAGGACCGGCCGCGCTGTCGGCGTGACCAGACTTCGAACTCAATCTGTGCCGGAATCCCTAACTAAGTGCTTATTAACGTTTTCTGGCGGGACGGAGCTGATGCAACCCAAATTGCCTTGGGCGATGGCGTTGACAACCTCAACGACCTCAACACGCATTGTGGGTTGCTTTCCCGACGGTTACGCTCACTCAAAATCGAGTCCCTTTAGCGGCGAGTAATACTCATCCGATGCGGATCATCGGGACGCGCAAGGCACCTAATCCCCGTCGTGTTCGTATCTTTCTCACGGAGAAGGGGATCGAAATACCCTTCGAGGGGATCGATCTCATGGCGGGCGACCTGAAGACCCCGGAATTCACGGCCATCAATCCTATGCAGCGCGTGCCGGTATTGCTCCTCGATGACGGTACGGCAATCGCGGAGTCGGTCGCTATTTGCCGCTACTTTGAGGAGTTGCACCCAGAGCCGGCGCTTCTCGGGCGCGGCGCGGCCGGCAGGGCAAACGTCGAAATGTGGAACCGTCGCGTAGAGCAGGGGCTCTTCGCTGCGGTTGCGCATGTCTTCCGCCATTTGAACCCGAAAATGGCGCACCTTGAATCACCACAAGTGGCACCCTGGGGTGAAGCAAACAAACCGAAGGTGCATTGGATGTTCGGGCTGCTGGATGAAGTTCTGGCCCGGCATCACTATATCGCCGGCGAAGATTATTCGATCGCCGATATCACTGCCCTTGTCGCAATCGACTTCATGAAGCCGGCGCACTTGGAGTGGCGGGACGGGCATGCCAATGTCGCGCGCTGGCACGACGAGGTTTCTGTCCGACGGAGTGCCAAGGCGTAAAGAGGGATAAGAACATTCAGGCAAGTTTTAGAATTGCCGCCCCGCCAAGAAGGGCGGAAAACTGAGGTGTGAAGGCAGATCATGAGGCAGCCATGAAGCTTACTGTCGTCGGGTCAGGCGACGCGTTCGGCTCCGGCGGGCGACTGCAAACCTGTTTCCATGTCGCTATGGCTGGCGAGGAGTTCCTCATCGATTGTGGCGCGACCAGCCTCATCGGTATGCAGCGCTTGGGACTGGATCCTCAGCGCGTCTCCTCAATATTTATCTCGCACCTTCACGGCGACCACTTTTCAGGGCTGGTGTGGTGGATGATCCATTCGCATCACGTGACGCGACGAACGCGGCCGCTCACAATTACGGGACCGGCCGGCATCGAGGAGCGGGTTGTCACGGCGGCAGAAGCGCTTTTTCCCGGTTCGGCCAAAGTCGAGCGCCGCTTCGAGTTGCGCTTCATCGAATACACGCAAGGCGAGTCAATCGAAGTCGGTCCCGTTCGCGTTACGCCTTACGAGGTCCGCCATCCATCAGGGGCGCCACCCTATGCTTTGCGCATTGAAACAGGCGGTAAGATCGTGAGCTTTTCCGGCGATACCGAGTGGGTGGAAAGCCTCATCACAGCCGCTAATGGCGCCGACCTGTTTATCGCAGAGTGTTTCGGTTTCAACGAGCCGAGGGGCTATCATATGACGTGGCGCGAGATCGAAAAGCATCTCGATCAGCTTGGCGCCAAACGCGTAATGCTGACACACATGGGCACAGAGATGCTGGCAAAGTGTAGCGAGGTTCGCGATCCGCGTGTTCTCGTTGCCGAAGATGGCATGATTATTGACGTCTAAGTGATGAGCTATGGCCTCAAGCCTCGACAGTCTTCTTGCCGAAGTTCGCGCTTGCCGGGTCTGCGTTGAAGAGCCCGACCGCGAGCCGTTGCCGCACGCACCGCGGCCTGTCCTTCGGGTGAGCAAGACCGCGCGGATCGCGGTCGTAGGTCAGGCCCCTGGAACGCGGGTACATGCTTCTGGAGTGCCATTCACCGATCCATCTGGTGAGCGGTTGCGCGCCTGGATGGGCGTCACGGACGACGAGTTCTATGACGTTGGCCGGGTGGCGATCATCCCCATGGGTTTCTGCTATCCCGGTCAGGACACGAACGGTGGCGATCTGCCGCCGCGGCCTGAGTGCGCGCGGCGTTGGCGATCGCGGCTGTTCGATCAGCTGCCGCAAATTGAATTGATGCTGCTCATTGGCGGCTACGCGCAGCGATGGCATCTCGGGGCGTCTGCCGGCTCAAGTGTAACGGAAACCGTGCGTGCATGGCGTGAGATATGCGATCGACCTGGACCGTGCCGCATTCTCCCGCTGCCGCATCCTTCTTGGCGCAACAACGGCTGGCTCAAGGCGCATCCTTGGTTTGAGGCGGAGCTGTTGCCGTGCCTGCGCCGTCATGTGCAGCACATGCTTGGACCGGCGCATGGATCTCGTCACGCGCACTAGAAAAATTTACCCATATTGGGCTTGACTGCAGGCCTATGGGCAACGTTTACTCCTATTATTCGGTCATTACGAAACAGTTTTCCAAATAGAGATACACGATGCTCGATGAAATGGACATCAAGATCCTGAGTATTTTGCAGGAAGACTGCACCCGTCCCGTCGCCGAAATTGGCAAGGAGGTTGGCCTATCCACGACACCATGCTGGCGGCGCATTCAGAAGCTGGAGGAGGCCGGTGTGATTGAGCGCCGCGCGGCGATCCTCGATCCGCTGAAGGTGAACGCCGGCGTTACGGTCATCGTTTCGATCAAGACCGATCAACACAGCCATGCTTGGCTGGAACGGTTTCACGGCGCAGTCACCGACTTTCCCGAAGTCGTCGAGTTTTATCGAATGTCGGGTGAGATCGATTATATGCTGCGCGTGGTGGTGCCCGACATCGCCGCATACGATGTTTTCTATAAGAAGCTCATTGCGCGCATCGAGGTTGCGAAGGTCTCGTCTGCCTTCGCTATGGAGCAGATCAAATACACGACTGCCCTGCCGCTGGAGTTCGCACGTGCCGGCACTGAAGGGCGTCCGGCCAAAGCCTAAGCAACCAGAAACGGCAGCGATAGCGATAGACAAATGATGGCGGAGAGAGCGAGCGCTGTGAATGTAAGAATGATCCCCCCAACCCGGAATCGCAAGATGTGCGGGGTCTGCGAAAGGCCATAGGCGTGCATGAGCCGGCCCGCGATTAATGTGAGGCCGACAACGTGAATGAGAGGGCGGGGTGCCGTCATGCTTTCGCCAATCGCCATCAGCAGCAGCGTGAAGGGGACATATTCAGCGAAGTTCGCGTGCACCCGCATGCGTCGCAAAAGCTCGCTATCCTCACCGTGACCAAGCTCAACACTCTTCAAGCGGCGCCAGCCAATAACGCGAAAGCTCAAGAACACTATGAAAAGCACGAGCAGCGCGGCATAGAAGGCAGTTCTGGCCATGCTTCCCTCCTTTTATTAGGGATGAACGCCTTGTAGGGACCTGCCATCCTACTCGCCAATGATCTTGACGAGTACGCGCTTTCTGCGGCGCCCGTCGAACTCACCATAGAAGATCTGTTCCCAGGGACCGAAGTCGAGCTTGCCCTGCGTAATGGCGACAACGACCTCCCGGCCCATGACCTGACGCTTCAGGTGCGCATCAGCATTGTCCTCACCCGTGCGATTGTGGTGGTAGTGGCTCACAGGCTCATGGGGGGCAAGGCTCTCCAGCCAGACCTCGTAGTCGTGATGCAGGCCGCGCTCATCGTCGTTTATGAAGACGGAAGCGGTGATGTGCATGGCATTGACCAGGACCAGTCCTTCCTCAACGCCGCTTTCGCGCAAGCAGGTTTCAACGTCGGGCGTGATATTTACGAAGGCCCGGCGCGTTTGGATCTCAAACCACAGCTCTTTGCGATAGGACTTCATCGCGACCTCGTGATGCCTCTTAGTCTGGACCTCGATCGTGGGCGCTCAACCGCGCGATCAAGCTTGAGGTATCCCAACGGTTTCCGCCCATGTTCTGCACGTCGGCGTAGAATTCATCAACGAGGGCGGTAACGGGAAGTGCTGCCCCGTTGCGGCGTGCCTCCTCCAGGCATATCGCCAAATCTTTGCGCATTAAATCGACGGCGAAACCGAAGTCAAAGCGGCCTTCGTTCATGGTCCTCCATTGATTTTCGAGCTGCCAGGACTGGGCGGCGCCTTTCGAGATCGTGTCCATCACAAGTTCCAGGTCGAGACCGGATCGTTGCGCGAAGTTGATCGCTTCGGAGAGCCCCTGAAGCAGGCCAGCAATGGCAATTTGATTGACCATCTTGGTGAGCTGTCCAGAACCAGAAGGCCCGACGAGGTTGGCCGCGCGCGCATAATGCAAGATCACTGGCTTGGCGCGCGCAAAAGGCGGCTCGTCTCCGCCTACCATGACGGTGAGGGTTCCGTTCTTGGCACCAGATTGGCCACCGGAGACCGGCGCGTCGAGGAAGGCGAAGCCCTGATCGTGTGCGGTTTTATGGAGTTCGCGTGCCACTTCGGCAGACGCTGTCGTATGATCGACAAACACGGCCCCGGCTGCGAGTGATTGAAAGGCGCCATCCTTACCGGTCGTTACTTCGCGCAGGTCGTCGTCGTTGCCAACGCAACACAATACGATGTCGGCACCGTCTGCCGCCTTAGCAGGCGTCGTAGCCACACGCCCTGCGCCATGTTCGCCAACCCAGGCTTCGGCCTTTGCTCGACTTCGATTACAGACGACGACGTCGTGGCCGCCCGCCTTTAGGACGTGCCCGGCCATGGGGTAGCCCATGACGCCAAGCCCGATCCACGCCACCTTCGCCATCCTCGTCTCCTAAAGTGCGCTTCTCCCAGCAATGATTCTAAAGCAGGCCGGGAATGGGCAAAAGCGCAAGGCTGTGCTTTTGAAAACTATTTGGCGCGCTCAAACGGGTTGAGCGCGCCGATCGTCCGTCACGCAGCTTTCCAAATCGCCTAGAGCCTGATCGTTTCACTTGGAAACGCTTGCGCCGCGTCCAAGTGAAACATGAATCAGTCTCTACACTTTTGATTTAGAGCAAGATTCACGTTCTTGCTGGAGACCTCCCGGGCCTGGCGAGTGATTCCATCAAGAACGATCTTGCTCTAGGCCTGGATACCCTATGAGTTGCGCCTCAGCAGATAGGTATCCATGATCCAACCTCGCTCCGCCCTTGCTTGCTTGCGAATGCGCTGAATGTCGCCTGCAACCTCGCTCATTTTGCCAGAGACGAGTATCTCGTATTCCGTGCCGAGGTAGGCACCCCAGTAGATATCGACGTCTTCGTTTTCCGCGGCTTTCAGACCTTCCCCTGAATCAAGCATCACAATAACGCTATCGGAGTCAGGTAGCCCCTCGGCAAGCTTGCGCCCAGTGGTGATGTGGATCGACTCGCCGATCGTGTTGAGCGCAACTTTGTGCCGCGCGGCCAATGCCTGAATGCTGCTGATGCCAGGAATTATCTCGCAGTCAAACTCCAGCGAACCGTCGCCACGAACGTTTTGCAAGATCCGAAGCGTGCTGTCGTACAAAGTGGGATCACCCCAGGTTAGAAATGCCGCGCACTCCCCCTCGCGCATCTCGTCTTTGATGAAAGACTTGAGAATCTCCGCCCTCTCCTGGTGCCACGATTGCACGCCGGCCTTGTAGGAGGGGGTCGTCGCGTCGCGTGCCGGGCTGCGAACTGTAAAAAACCGGTACTTCCGGTCTTTGATGAAGCGATCGCAGATCTCTTTGCGCATTCTAACGAGGTCATCCTTGTCCTCGCCCTTCTCGAAGACAAAGAACACATCGACGCTATTGAGCGCGTTGATCGCTTGGATCGTCATGTAATCTGGGTTGCCCGCACCAATCCCGATAACGAAGACTTTCTTCATGATTGCAAACTTCTCTCCCAGAGCATACCAACCGTTCGATCGGGCGAAAGAGATCGCCATTGGCAACACGTCAACTAGCACGGCGGACCGTTGCGGGAAAACTGGTCCGCCCCGTCGTCAATCCCAAGAATAGTCCAGTATGAGTTGGCCGGCAGGAACGAAGGGCATCAACGTGATCGAGGATTGGATAACGGATGCATGTCAGCTTCCATCTCGCAGCCATGCTGCCGCGGCCGAGGCGCGGCAAACATCGCTGACAAAACCGCCGGGATCACTCGGTGCTTTAGAACGCTTGGCAATTCAGCTCGCAGCCCTTCAAAAAACCGAATTGCCTAGCGCGACAACGGCGCCGATATTGCTGTTTGCTGGCGATCATGGTGTCACAGCACAAGGCATATCAGCCTTTCCGGCTGCCGTGACAGTGCAGATGCTGCACAATTTTGCAAACGGCGGTGCCGCAATCTCCGTCCTCGCACGCGAGCTCGGTTGTCCATTACATGTAATCGATGCCGGCACGTTAGCCGCAAACGAAGTGCCCGGCGTCGTGACCGACAAACCGCGCCGTGGTACACGCGATTTTTCATCCGAGCCCGCAATGACGCAAGAGGAGATGGCATTTGCATTGAGTGCCGGACGGCGCGCGACAACGCTTGCAATCAAGAACGGTTCCGATCTTATCATCTTAGGAGAAATGGGGATCGGGAACACGACATCGGCGGCAGCCATTGCAGCGGCGCTGCTTGATCGGCAATCAAGCGATCTCGCTGGTGCCGGAGCGGGCCTTGATAAGTCGGGGGTGGCCCACAAGAGCAAAGTAATCATTGCGGCGCTCGACAAGTATCAATTGACACGGTCAGGGACCGAGCCGCTCGACGTGTTGCGTTGCGTTGGTGGCTTGGAAATCGCCGCGCTGGTCGGCGCAATAATCGCATCGTCCCAAGCGCGGATTCCTGTTCTAATTGACGGCTTTATTGTGTCTGTGGCTGCGCTTGTGGCCGTTCGCATCAATTCATCATGCCGGCCCTGGCTTCTCTTTTCGCATCGCTCTGCCGAACCAGGTCACCGCATCGTTTTGGATAAGCTCGATGCGGATCCTATTCTTGATCTCGGGCTTCGCCTGGGCGAGGGCTCTGGCGCGACACTCGCGCTCCCGATTTTGCGACTTGCCTGTGCGCTGCATTCACAAATGGCGACGTTTGATCAGGCCCGTGTCGACGGGCGCGAACCATGAGGCGCGAACCATGCCGCTGATCAATCTCATACGCCACGGCGAAACCGATCGGCCAGGCCTCCTGCTTGGACGGACCGACGGCGCCTTGTCGGCAGCCGGCTGGAAGCAGTTCGAGCGTCAGACCTCAGGGCGCAACTGGTCCGTTGTCGTGTCCTCGCCTCTCCGCAGAGCGCGCGAGCCCGCAGAGAAATTAGCGCGGGAACGGCATCTCGATTTGGCCATCGATCCGGATTGGTCCGAGCTGGACTTCGGAGAGTGGGATGGGCGGCCGATCAGCGAGCTTAATGCCGACCCTGCAATTGCGGAGGCAATAGCCGCGCTTTATCGAAGTTCAGAAGCACCTGGGCCGCCCGATGGCGAGAGCTGGCAGGCTCTTCAAGCACGGATCGCCCGTGCGCTGGGCAGGCTCCTAGAAAAAGACCGCGCCGAGAACGCGCTTGTGGTCACGCATGGAGGACCAATACGCGCGGCGTTGTCTTTGGCATGCGCCTTTCCATTCAATTCGCTGTGGGCCCTGAGAATCGACCATGGCGCTCGTGTCACCCTGCGCGTAGAAGCCGGTGAAGAGGGATCCTTCTGGGGTGAGATTGTCGAGATCGTCCAAGCATGACTCATCGGCGCTTCATTCATGCATTGCAATTTCTCACCCGGTTACCGACGCCGCGCGTGAGTAATTCCGAGCCCGCTGATCTCGCGCGTTCGGCTGTGTGGTTTCCCGTCGTCGGGGCAATTATAGGGCTTGGACTCGCTGCTGCCGTCTGGGCCGGCGGCTACGCCTCACCATGGATCGGCGCGCTTTTTGGCGTCCTCATCTGGGTCTGGATCACAGGCGGCCTGCATCTCGACGGGCTTGCGGACGTGGCGGACGCGCTTGGCGCAGCCCATCGCTCGCCCAATCGCTTTGTCGAGGTCGCGCACGATCCGCACGTTGGTGCCAACGGCGTGATCGCGATTGTGCTGCAGTTGATAGCTAAACTCGTATTGCTCGCCCAAATCCCACAATCGCAAGCGCTGCTCGCACTCATTCTTGTGCCGGTGTGGGCACGTTGGGCGCCACTCGTGTGGAGCATGATGCTCCCGCCTTTGTCGCGCGGCCTGGGCGAGCGCTTCTCTCAGGAGATCACCGGAGCCCGTGTTGCAGCATACGGCATAGCGCTCACATTGATCAGCGCATGGCTGGCCCCCATCCTCATCGGCGCGTTGGTGATCGTTGTGGTTATTGCCGCTTATTGGAAGTACCGGCTCGGCGGATTGACCGGGGACTGCCTCGGAGCCAGCATCGAGATAATGGAGACGGCCCTCTTGTTCCTTATCGTAGCGGCCACAGCATTTGCGTGAATTGCCATCGTCGCATGACTCTTACTCAGTGCTCGCTGAACTGACGCGGAGCGCTTCGAGCAGTCGCCGCCAGTCTTGGGCAGGTCCAGGAAGACCGAAACGAAGCAATGTTGGTTGTTGGGGAAATCTCCGGACGTGAATACCGTGACGCCCCAACGTCTCTGCGATGTGTTGCGCATTGGGATGAGCCGCGATCCGAAAGAGCGGCGTTCCTCCGACGATGCTGCAACCCTTTCCAACCAGAATTGCATCCAGTCGCTGACTATCTCTCTCTAGCCGCTCACGCGATTGAGCAAGCCAATCCTTATCGGCCAGGGCGGCCTTGCCGATAGCCAATGCGGGTCCCGAAACGGCCCACGGGCCGAGACGATCGCCAAGCTTGGAAGCCATACCTCTGTCCGCCACAGCAAAGCCAAGACGCGCCCCGGCAAGACCATAGGCTTTGCCGAACGATCGCAGCACGATGGTTGAGGGCGGCAAATCGGGAACGATGCTGGTGCCCTCCGGCATGACATCAGCAAAAGCTTCGTCGACCACCAAGAGCCCGTTGCGACGCGCAAGCGCGCCGGCGACGCCGCAAAGAGTATCCCGAGATACTGTGCGGCCTGTCGGGTTGTCGGGATTGACCAATACGATAACGTTCGCCGATCCCGCTTCCGAAAGGTCGTTAATCTCGGTTGTCTCATGCCCTTCACGCCGCCAAGCAACAACATGCTCACCGAACGTTGGCCCAAGGATCGCCACGCTTGACCGATCAACGAGGCGGGGAATGATCTGAATAAGGCACTGTGCCCCAGGCGCCGGAACGATCATCGAAGGATCGGCAGCGCCATAGTGACGGGCTGCGATCTCGCGCAGGGACCATTCGTCCGATTTGAGCGGAAGTCGCGACCAATCTTCCGGGCGTAGCTTCGGCAGGGGATAGGCTTGGGGATTGATCCCGGTCGACAGGTCGATCCACGGCTCAGGCGCTGAAGGAAATTGCTGGCGCGCCGCGTCGATGTCTCCGCCGTGTAAGACCGTTTCCAGTGGCGTCAAAGCCATGCTAGCACCGTCCCTCCTGCCGCGGCCCGAATCGAGAGGTCATGTTCGCCTTACTCGCATTAATCGCATTGGCCTTTGAATCCGTGTTTGGATATCCGCATTGGCTGTATCGCGCCATCGGACATCCGGTGAGTTGGATCGGCAGGCTGATAGCATGGTGTGATCAGGCTTGGAACGATGAGGAGCTTTCAGTCCGGCGCAGGTGCATTAACGGGGCCGCTACGATCGCCGCGTGCCTCGCGGTAACGGCGCTCGCAAGCATTGCCTTGACCTTCCTGGCTCATCGCATTCTGCCAGCGCCCCTGGACCTTCTTCTACTGGCGTTCGCGGCAAGCTCATTAATAGCCCAGCGTAGCCTCTATGCACACGTTGGCGCCGTTGCTGACGCCCTCGAACATCGAGACCTTGGGAGCGCACGCATTGCGGTGGCGAAGATCGTCGGCCGTGACCCGAAGTCGTTGGACAAGGCTGACGTCAGCCGAGCTGCGATCGAAGGCCTTGCCGAGAATCTATCCGATGGCGTCGTCGCTCCGGTCTTTTGGTTGGTCGTTGCCGGGCTCCCCGGTGCTGCGCTCTATAAGACGATCAATACCGCCGACAGCATGATCGGCCATAGGAGCCGCCGCCATCTTGCTTTCGGGTGGGCCGCCGCACGGCTCGATGACCTCGTCAATCTTCCTGCCTCCCGGCTCTCGGCGCTGTGGCTCGTTGCCGCCGGGTCCATGTCCTCTACTGCGACGGGCCGTGGCGCCGCAAAAGCCGTCCTTCGCGATGCGCGCCGTCATCGCTCGCCGAATGCTGGTTGGCCCGAAGCGGCCATGGCAGGTGCGCTCGGCCTGAGGCTCGCCGGCCCGCGCGTCTATGATGGAAAATTGGTGGAAGATCATTGGATGGGGAACGGCCGCGCCGACACCGGCCCTGATGACATCCGCCGAGCGCTCAAACTCTATCGAACAGCGTGCACTATACAAACCACGGTCGTGGCGCTCCTTGCCGCAGCTATCCTTATCTTTTAAGCCGCGGCTCACGCGCAATCGCTAAGAGACTATCGCAATCGATGTGCCGGCCCATGTGCTGACCAAGCGCATCAAGCGTCGACTCGATCTCGTTCTCGTATGCGACGGTGGCGCTGCCGGCGCCAATGCGCTTCATCCAATAGCTGCGCTGGCCGTCGTCAGAAAACAGCCCATGCACATGGCAACCAATGACACGCCCGTCCGCACTCGCCGCGCCATCGACGCGGCCGTCGGCAAAATTGAGGACAGGCCGCTGACAATCGGGACCCGTGCTTCGGCCGACGTGCATTTCATATCCCTTGAAAGGTATGCCCGCAGCAGCGTTCTCGCCGGAAACCTCAACCAGAAGCTTTTCCGTCGAGAGTTGCGTTTCAATGTCTAAAAATCCCAGTCCCTTCGTGCTTGCAGCCACACCTTCGATGCCGTGAGGATCCGCGATCGTCCGGCCGAGCATTTGATAACCTCCGCATATGCCGAGAACGTGCCCGCCACGACGCAAATGAGCTTTCAAATCGATGTCCCAACCCGCCGAGCGAAGCGCTGCCAGATCGGCGATCGTCGCTTTGGATCCGGGAAGGATAACCAGCGCCACGTCGGCGGGAATTGGGGAGCCAGGCTTCACAAACACGAGGTCCACGCCAGGCTCGAGCTGCAGTGGATCGAAGTCATCGAAATTCGAGATGCGCGGATACGCCAGAACGGCGACGCGAACTTTCGCCGTTGGTTGGGCGTAGCGCCCCTTGTCGAGGCCCAAAACGTCCTCAGCCGGCAGACGATCGGCTCCTTCGAAGAAGGGAACGAGCCCCAGGCCCCGCCAGCCGGTCAGCTCGGAAACATGCGCCATGCCATCATCAAAGAGTGAAGGATCGCCGCGAAACTTGTTGACGATGAAGGCCCGGATCATTTCCGCATCGTCCTTAGGTAGTACGGCCTGCGTCCCAACAAGGCTTGCAATGACCCCGCCGCGGTCGATGTCGCCGATGAGCACGACGGGAACGTCGGCGGCGCGGGCAAAGCCCATATTGGCAATATCGCCCGTCCGCAGATTGACCTCTGACGCCGAGCCCGCCCCCTCTATCAGCACAATATCTGTCTCGGCACACACACGGCCGAAGCTGTCCAACACGGCATCCATGAGCTGCGGTTTCAAGGACTGGTATTCGTCTGCCTTCGCGTTTCCGAGTACTCGGCCTTGCACCACGACCTGCGCACCGATCTCGCTTTGCGGCTTTAAAAGCACAGGGTTCATGTGCACGCTTGGTGCCTCGCCGGCGGCGCGGGCCTGCAGCGCTTGCGCGCGTCCGATCTCGCCTCCTTCTGCTGTTACGGCAGCGTTGTTCGACATATTCTGCGGTTTGAAGGGCCGTACGCGAAAACCTTGGTTCTTGAAGTGGCGTGCGAGGCCAACAACGACTAACGACTTGCCGACGTCAGAGCCCGTGCCCTGAAACATGATGGCTTTTGCCGGCATCAGAACTCGATGCCCTCTTGTGCCTTTACGCCTGCCGAAAAGTGATGCTTCACAAGCCCCATCTCGGTCACGAGATCTGCGGCTTCAATGAGTTCCGGCTTCGCGTTACGTCCCGTGACGACAATGTGCAGATCCGGTCGCCGTGCCGAAAGCCCTGCCACGACCTCATTCAGATCGAGGTGACCGTAACGCAGTGCAATGTTGAGCTCGTCGAGGATCAGAAGGCGAATCGAGGGATCGGCCATCAACTCCTTGGTCTTCGCCCATGCGCGCTCGGCAGCCGCCACGTCGCGTTCGCGATCCTGTGTTTCCCACGTGAACCCTTCACCAAGCGCGTACCAAACGACCTGATCGGGAAACCGCTCGATTGCTTTGCGCTCGCCCGTCTCCCAGGCGCCCTTTCCGAATTGCACCACGCCGGCGCGAAAGCCGCGACCCAGCGCCCGCAGAAGAAGTCCAAACGCAGCAGTCGACTTGCCTTTGCCTTTGCCTGTGTGAACGATCAGCAAGCCTTTTTCGATCGTCTTGGACGCGACCTCCGCGTCCTGGACGGCTTTACGATTTGCCATCTTGGCTTTGTGGCGGTCAACGCCTTCTGTCTCGTCAGCCATTACCTTGTGCCTCATTACAAATTGCTATTTCAGCGTCAGAGGAATACCCGCGGCCACCAAGACGACATGGTCGGCAATTGCGGCGACGCGCTGGTTGAGCTGACCCTGGGCGTCGCGAAATGCACGTGCGAGTTTGTTATCGGACACAATACCCCAACCGACCTCATTCGAAACAACAACAATCGGCCCATCGACCTCGCCAAGGGCGGCAACCAGGCGATCGCTTTCCGCAGCGATATCCCTCGTCGCGAGTAAAACGTTGCTCAGCCACAACGTTAAACAATCGATCAGAAGAGGTTGCGCACCTGCGCCATGTTTTACGATCGCTTCAGGCAGGTCGAGCGGAGTCTCGACCGTTCGCCATTGCTCCCCCCGCCGTTTCTTGTGATCGGCAACGCGCGCCTCCATTTCGCTGTCCAAGGCCTGGGCGGTCGCGAGATAGATCCATGGATCAGGAGCTTTTGTCAGGATCTCTTCAGCATACCGACTCTTGCCCGACCGCGCACCGCCGAGAACAAGGGTCAATCGGGGCAGGTGGCCTGCGGACATGAGCTGCAATTTCGTTTGACGAACCTTGGACTGAACCTTTATCAAGCCCTGGACGGTTCCCCGCAAGGGGATTGAAAGGGAATGCGGTAGGCCTTGGAGCCCCAATCCGCAACTGCCCCCGCAACTGTAGTCGGCGAGCCGAAGGCCAAAGTACCACTGGGTATCCGGGAAGGTGGCCTGAGGCGGTGAACCGAGAGTCAGGAGACCTGCCGTCGTCGTAGCAGCTCACATGGCCCCGGAGGGGTGGCCGAGGAGGCTTAATTGAACACTCAAGTTGATACGATACCTGTCGTCAGTGGCAGCGAACGGTCCGGCGCGCTCATTGCCGCGACCGTCGCATTCGTTTTTGGGGTTGGGCTCGTCTTTACGACGGGTTTTGCGCACCCGACCACAATCCACAACGCGGCGCATGACACGCGCCACGCGCTCAGCTTTCCCTGCCACTGAGGGATAGATCATGATCACCCGCGTTTTGGCCGTCGGCCTGTTGGCCGGGCTTTGTGCTGGGCTCGCGGTATCAGCCCTGCAATCCTTCACCACCACGCCCATAATTCTCGCAGCTGAAGTGTTCGAGAACGCTGAGGAGGCAAAGGCGGACAGCGCTGCTTTTGATGCTGGCGCCGATCGTATCTTCGCCCCAGCCCAACCGCACCTCATCCTCGTACACGGTGATGCACGTAGCGAAGAGGATTCCGCTCCGTCGAACAAGGAAGAGTGGGCCCCGCAGGATGGAATGGAGCGCACTGTCTTCACGAGCGTCGCAACGATTGCCACTGCTATCGGCTTTGCGCTGATCATTCTCGCCGGCATGCTGTTTTCTGGCGACGTGATCAATGAGCAGCGCGCTATGGTTTGGGCGGCCGCAGGCTTCGTAGCGGCGGGCCTTGCTCCTGCTGTCGGCCTCTCACCCGAATTGCCAGGCATGGCGGCCGCCGGCCTCCCCGGGCGTCAAGAATGGTGGCTTGCCACTGTTTTGTGTACTGCCGTGGCCTTGTGGCTTTTCCTGCGCTCGGACAACAACTGGCTGCGACTGCTTGCGGTACCGATTGTGCTCGCACCCCATATTTGGGGCGCTCCGCATCTCGCAGAGTCGCATGAGAGTGGGGTTCCCGCGGAATTGGCGGCGCAATTCGCGGCAACCTCGCTCGCTGTCCAAGCAACGCTTTGGATCCTGACCGGCTTTTTCGTTGGCTTTCTTTGGCACAAGCTGGGCTATCTCAACGCTCGCCCAGCCGCCTAGCGCCGACAGTTTGGACGCGAGGCGCCCATGACGGGATTTAGTGTCACGATTTTCGTATGCGTCTCGTGCCGGCGCAGCCTGAATGACGACGAGTCATACGACCTGCCGGGTGCGGAGCTGGTACCTGCGCTAAGGTCGCGTCTGAAGGATGCGGGCGCCGAGGATGTCACAGTCACGCCTGTTGAATGCTTGGCGGTGTGCAAGCGACCCTGCACGGTCGCCGTCACGGCCCAAGAAAAGTGGGTCTACATCATTGGCGACCTCGACCCCGCGCAGCACGCTGACGAGGTCGTGGAGGCGGCTCTCGCCTATCAGCGCTCCGAGGACGGAATCGTCCCCTGGAAGGAACGCCCGCCGACCTTTCGCAAGGGTGTTGTCGCGCGGCTACCGCCGCGGGGCTTTACGCAACCGGAAACGGAGACCGCATGACCACGCTCGCCAAAGTCCCCTGCAGCATAGTTACAGGCTTTCTGGGTGCGGGAAAAACGACGCTCGTGCGGCACGTTCTAGAAAATGCCGGCGACCGCCGCCTCGCGGTCATCGTCAACGAGTTTGGCGACGTGGGTATCGACGGAGAAATCCTGAAAGGCTGTGGCGTTGAGAGTTGCACTGGCGAGCGCATTGTCGAATTGTCCAACGGCTGCATCTGCTGCACCGTCGCCGAGGACTTTGTTCCCGCCCTCGAAGCACTACTGGCACTCGACTCACCGCCTGAACACATCCTCATCGAGACGTCTGGCCTTGCTCTGCCCAAACCGCTTATTCAGGCCTTCAATTGGCCGGCAATCGCTTCGCGCGTCACAGTCGACGGTGTCATCGCCGTCGTTGACGGCGCGGCTGTCGCCGCCGGACGCTTTGTCGATGACCCAAACGCTCTCGCCCGTCAGCGAGCCGAGGATCAATCCCTAGACCACGACAACCCGCTCGAAGAGGTTTACGAAGATCAACTTCTGTGCGCCGACCTCATTATTCTCAACAAGACCGACATTATGAGCGCGGGCGAACGCGAACGCGTAAGCGGTGAGATCAAGGAGGCGATCCCACGCGCGGTCAAGGTCATCCAAACACAAGGCGGACGCTTGGATCCGACGATTCTGCTCGGCATTGGCGCTGCCGCAGAAACAGATCTGGCCGCTCGGCCCTCGCATCACGATAATGAGGCTGAGCACGACCACGACGATTTCGAGACCTTCATTGTCGAGATTCCTTCCGTGGAAAGTCCCGACGACATTATCGACCGCATCGCCCGCGCCGCGAAGGCGCACGACATTTTGCGGGTCAAAGGATTTGCCGACATCAAGGGCAAGCCAATGCGCCTGCTGATCCAAGGAGTGGGCGCGCGCCTCCAGCATCAATTCGACCGTTCTTGGCGTCCCGATGAGCCACGGAACGGACGCCTCGTCGTCATTGGCCAGAAGGGCCTCGATCGCGAGACTATCTCGCGCTCCATCGCAGGTGACTAGTAAAGCGCATGCACTTGCTTGCAACCGAAGTCGGAACACTGGACGAGATCGAAGCAGCCGTCGATCTTGCGCAAACGCCTGCCGACGTCATCGTGCTGTCCTTTAGCGACAGCGACCTTTCCGCGCTCGCGGCATGTTGGACGCAAGACCGAGAAGCGCTTCCAAGCTTAAGGCTCGCGAGCCTCAAGAAGCTTCGTCATCCCATGTCGGTCGACCTCTATGTCGAAAGTGTTATCGCACAAGCCCGCCTCGTCATCGTGCGCAGCCTCGGCGGCCTCGATTATTGGCGCTACGGCTTTGAGCGCTTGGCGGAGATGTGCAAGCAAAAAGGCATCCTTCTTGTGGCTCTTCCGGGCGACGATCGGCCCGACCCAAGGCTGGAAGCGCTCTCGACGGCGCCCGGGCCCATCGTTGAATCGTTCGACCGGTACTTTCGTGACGGCGGCCCCGAGAACGTTGGTAACGCGCTTCGCCTCGCGGCGAACCTGCTCGGGGCCGACTCACCCATCGGCGAACCTTCGCGCCTCGGCGCGGCGATCGGCTTTTGCCGAGATGGATCGACGTGCACCCTCGATGACCTTTCCGCCGATGCCTCAGCTCGCCCCAAGGCGCTCATCGTTTTCTATCGCGCAAGCTTGCTCGCGGCCGACACCGGGCCCATCCTCGCACTGATGCGGGCGCTCGAGAGCGAGGGGATCGCGCCGATTGCGGTCGCCGTCACGAGCCTAAAGGACCCCGCCGCCAGTATGCCTGTTGCCAACCTCATTGCGCGCGCCAGGCCATCGGTCATCCTCAACGCTACCGCCTTTTCCGCATTGCGCGACGACGACACAACCGTGCTCGATGGCGCCGACTGTGCGGTGCTGCAGGTTGCTCTGGCCGGCTGTCCGCAGGAGGCGTGGCTCTCCTCACCCCGGGGGCTGTCGCCAAGTGATTTGGCAATGAATGTCGTGCTGCCGGAGCTCGATGGCCGCATATTCACGCGCGCGATCTCCTTTAAGGCCGAGACTGAGGCCGATCCCGCCCTGCAATATTCGACAGTCATCCACGAGAGCGCAGAAGATCGGGTATCGTTCGTTGCAAGGCTTGCCAGCGCATGGGCGCGGCTCGGCCGTAAACCGCGCGAGGAGCGCCACGTGGCGCTCATCATCTCGGACTATCCCGCGCGCGGTGGGCGCACGGGATATGCCTGCGGGCTCGATACACCGGAAAGCGTGCGCGAGATCGTGAGCCTACTCGCCAGCGCCGGTTACGAAACAGGCGGGATCACGTGGCCCGCAAAGGAAATCATCGCTCGTCTCACGGATCGGGCGGCGAGCGATGTTCTCTCCGTCTCACTCGCAGACTATCGCGTATGGCTCGCAGCACTTCCCGCACGTGTCGGGCAAGAAATCGAGACTGCTTGGGGCGCTCCTGAGGCAGACCCTGCGGTCGTCGATGGACACTTTCGTTTCCCGTGCCTGAGAGCGGGTAACATCTCTATCCTTCTGCAACCCGATCGCGGCGCGCGTGGCGACCGTAAGCAGGGTTACCACGATACCTCGTGCCCGCCGCGGCACAGCTACGCGGCTCTTTACGTGTCCCTGCGTCAGGCTGAAAAGATCGACGCGCTCGTTCATGTCGGCACGCACGGCACGCTCGAGTGGCTTCCCGGGAAGGCCCTGGCACTGTCACAAGAGTGCTTTCCCGAAGCCCTACTCGGTCCCACTCCGACGGTTTACCCCTTCATCGTCAACAATCCCGGCGAAGCCGTGCAGGCCAAGCGGCGCATCTCGGCGGTCACCATAGGTCACCTGACGCCCCCATTGTGCGAGGCCGGCCTTCACGGGCCCATGGCTGAACTTGAGGGGTTAATTGAGGAGTACGCCGAGGCCGACGGCGTTGATCGCAGGCGCATCACACTACTCGAAGCTGAGATCCTGGAGCGAGCGTGGCGCTCCGGCCTTGCGCATGATTGCGGCGTTACCAAAAGCGACACACCGCGAGACGCCGTCGCAAAGCTCGATGCGCAGCTCTGTGACATCAAGGACCTCGCCATTCGAGACCGCCTCCACGTGTTCGGACGTGCGCCTGATGCGGAGAGCCGTGCGGCGCTTTGTGAAGCCACGATGCGGAGCTTGAACGGATCGCCCGCGCCCCCGTCAGCGGTGCAGATCGAAGAGCTACTCGTTGATTGTGCGACGCGAGAGAGCGCCGCTTTGCTCGCCGCCCTCGATGGGCGCCGCGTGGCGCCCGGGCCAGCCGGTGCGCCGACGCGGGGCCGCCTCGACGTTTTGCCGACGGGGCGCAATCTGACGACCATTGATCCGCGCGCGATACCGACACGCACGGCCGCAACCATCGGCGCCCGCGCGGCCGCAGAGGTCGTGCGGCGCCACCTTCAGGAGTACGGCGAGCATCCCCAGGCGCTCGTCCTCGATCTTTGGGCGTCTGCCTCGCTGCGAACAGGCGGCGATGATCTTGCACAGGCATTCGCCTATCTCGGCGTGAGACCCATATGGGACATGTCCACTAATCGCGTCACCGGCGTCGAGGTGCTACCGCTTGCCAAACTCGATCAACCGCGCATCGACGTGACGCTGAGGATCTCGGGACTTTTCCGCGACATTTTCCCTGCGCAGATCGCACTCTTCGACGTGGCCGTGAGGCTGGTCGCCGAGCGCGATGAGGACGACGCGTGGAATCCTTTGGCCGCGGCGCGCCGGAGAGGCGACAGTCTCGCGCGGACGTTTGGCGGCGCGCCGGGAACCTATGGTGCTGGAACCACCGACGTCGTCCTCGATTCCACCTGGGCCACCCGAGCCGATCTCGGGGCCGCCTACCTCAGCTCCGCATCTCATGCATACGGCCGCGATGAGTCTGGCATATCGGCCGCGCATGAATTCAAGGCGCGCGTGGCGGGCGCAGATGCACTGGTGCATCCTCAAGATGACAGAGAGCGCGACCTCTTGGACGGCGATGGCGTGGCCGATTTTGTCGGTGGTTTCGCAGCGGCGGCTAACCTCTTGGGCAAGACGCCGGCGCTCTATCACCTCGATACCAGCCGTCCCGACGCGCCCGTCGCACGCACCGTACCCGAAGAAATTACCCGCATCGTGCGCGGACGCCTGACCAATCCGCGCTGGATCAAAGGTATGCTGAGCCACGGCCACCGCGGCGTCGCAGAAATGGCGCAAGGCGTCGATGCCCTATATGCTTTTGCAGCCACCGCAGCGGCCGTTCCTGGCCACCTGTTCGATGCGGTTCATGAAGCCCTGATTGCTGATGAAACGGTTCTGGACGCCTTGACACAGGCCAACCCGCTGGCGGTTCAAGCGATGGCGGTAAGATTGGAAGACGCCATTGCGCGCGGACTTTGGACGCCGCGGCGCAATGCGGTGCACGGCGAGCTTGCCCGCGCCAACCGCGCTCCCTTCATATCGGCTGCCCAATAATGACTGAGAGAAATATCAAGAGTGTGCGTGGATGGTGCCCAGGGGCGCTGAAGCCGATGGAGAGCGGGGATGGACTGATTGTCCGGCTGCGCGCGCACGCAGGCACGCTGTCCGCCGATGATCTGCTCGCGATTGCGGGAATCGCGCAACGCTTCGGCAACGGGTTAATCGACCTGACCCGGCGCGCCAACGTGCAAATCCGCGGCGTGACGCAGGACAAGCTAGCCGGGCTTTGGTCCGACCTTTCGATGCTTGGGTTGCTCGATCCCAGCTCGGAAGCCGAGGCCGTTCGCAACGTCATGGTGAACCCGCTTGCCGGCGTCGACCCGACTGAAATTTGTGATGTTCGCGGCCTCGCGAGGGAGCTTGAGCGCCATCTTGTCGAAGATCAGACCTTGTGGCAGCTCCCGGGCAAGTTTGGTTTCATTGTCGATGGGAGAGGACTTCTCTCGTTGGACAACGAGCGGGCGGACATTCGCCTCAAGGCCGTTCGAGTCGACGAAGAAACAAAGGTCGCGCTCGGAATCGATGGGCCGGAGGGGACAACTTGGCTCGGCGCCGCTGACCTCCAAACAGCGGCAGACGCAGCCGTTTGTGTCGGGCATGCCTTCCTGGACGTACGCGGTTCGGACGTGCGATCGCGGATGCGCGATCTTCCCGAAACCGCACGACTTCAGATACACGCGGCCGTCGCAACACAACTTGCGCTCATCGAACAAATCCCGCTCGGTGGGGAGACGCGCCCAAGGCTTGGCACGCTGGACTACAATGGCTCTGTTTTCGCGGCCGGCATCGCCGCACCTTTCGGGCGCATTGAAGCTGAGACGCTGCGCACACTCGCAGCGCTTTCGATCAAGCTCGGCGTGAGGCAATTCCGTCTTTCTCCGTGGCGCTGCTTTTACGCCACCGTCTCCGATGAGCAGACCGCCAAAACGCTTCTTGCTGCGGCCCAGGCGCATTCGCTTATCATCGATACGGCTGATCCTCTCCTTGCTATCGACGCCTGCCCCGGCGCTCCCGCGTGTCGCTCAACGACGCTTGATACGAGGGCAGCCGCTCGCCGCCTGGCGCCGCTCCTCAACGAGCTGGGCTGCCGGTGTGTCCACATCTCAGGGTGCGCGAAAGGCTGCGCACGCTCCAAACCCGCGGACTTGGTTCTCGTTGGCGCCGGTGATCGCTTTGGAATAATCCACCATGATACAGCGCGGGCGGAGCCGCGTGACTTCGTGGCGCCGGCGCATATTACTCAGCTGCCGCCACTAATTCGAACGTCTTAGGAAACGAAAGTCATGTCCGAGCGGCGCTCCTACATCCGTGATGGGAACGAAATCTACCGAAACTCGTTCGCCATTATCCGCGCTGAAGCAGACCTGGCACGCTTTAGCGGACACGCAGAAAAAGTAGCCGTTCGTATTATCCATGCCTCCGGGATGGTGGAGATAGCCCATGACATCGTGATGTCAGAAAACTTCACCGAGAAGGCCCGCGCCGCTCTCGTCTCTGGCGCCCCCATACTTTGCGACACTCAGATGGTAGCTCACGGAATTACGCGTGCCCGGCTCCCGGCACGCAACGACGCAATTTGCACGCTGGGCGATGCGACTGTGCCCGAGTTGGCGCACAGCATGGGAACGACGCGTTCCGCCGCCGCCATGGAGCTGTGGCGACCTTATTTGCAGGGCTCGCTCGTCGCCATCGGCAACGCACCGACCGCCCTCTTCCGCTTGCTTGAGATGATCGATCAAGGCGCACCGACGCCCGCCGCCGTCATAGGTGTGCCTGTCGGCTTCGTCGGTGCCACGGAGTCGAAAGATGCGCTGGCCAACGACGCCCGGCTTCCCTTCCTCATTGTAAGAGGGCGCAAAGGTGGAAGCGCGATGGCCGTCGCCGCGGTCAATGCCCTAGCGAGCGAGGCCGAATGACAGCGCTCGATGACATCGCCGGCACGGCCAAGGACGGAACCCTATATGGGATCGGCGTAGGGCCGGGAGACGTTCGTTACATGACGCTGCGCGCCGTTGGCTTGGTGCGGTCCGTCGATGTGCTGGCCTACTTCGCAAAGCAGGGACGCGAGGGCAACGCGCGCCGGATCGTGGCCCCTTTGCTGGAAGCCGGCCGCCGCGAGTTGAAGTTCGAGTATCCCGTAACGGACGAAATTTCAGCGGGGCATCCCGAATACCGCAAGCAGATCGGTAATTTCTACCGGAATACAGCCGATACGCTCGCCGGCGAGCTCGCGCGTGGTCACTCGGTCGGACTTCTCGCCGAAGGCGATCCCTTCTTCTACGGCTCGTTCATGCATATGTGGCGACGCCTCGAGGATACCGTTCCCGTCGAGGTCGTCCCAGGCGTCACTGGCATGTCGGGTTGCTGGACGCGCGCCAACTCCCCCATCACATGGGGGGACGACGTGCTCACCGTTCTCCCCGGCACTATAGACGAAGCGGTTCTCATCGATCGTCTCAGCCGCTCGGATGCAGCAGTGATCATGAAAGTCGGACGCAACCTCGCCAAGGTCCGCCGCGCGGTCGAAGCGGCAGGCTTGCTCCCGCGCGCGATCTATGTGGAACGCGGCACAATGGCGGATGAGCGCATCACGCCGCTTTGCGATTGCATCGAGAGTACCGGTCCCTATTTCGCTATGGTTCTGATCCCCGGCCAGGGGAGGCGGATATGACCGGCTCCCTGACTGTCGTGGGATTGGGACCCGGAGCGGCCGAGCTGATGACACCGGCTGTCTCTCTGGCGCTCAGCGAGGCGACCGATCTTGTCGGTTATGCGACCTATCTTGAGCGCGTGCCGGAAACAAAGCCCGGACAACGCCGGCACGCGTCCGGCAACCGCGTCGAGATTGATCGCGCGCGCCATGCACTGAGGCTCGCAGCGGAAGGGCGAAAGGTGGCGCTCGTTTCCAGCGGTGATCCCGGTGTGTTCGCCATGGCCGCCGCCGTATTCGAAGCAATCGAGACAGGTGATGCGCGCTGGCGCAAGCTCGATATTCACGTCCAGCCGGGCATAACAGCAATGCTGGCCGCGGCGGCCCATGCCGGCGCACCGTTGGGCGGAGACTTCTGTGCAATCTCGCTTTCCGATAATCTAAAGTCATGGGCCACAATCGAGCAACGCCTGGAGGCGGCCGCGAAGGCTGACTTCGTCATTTCTTTCTACAATCCAGCCTCGCGTGCTCGGCCAGAACAATTGCCCCGCGCACTTGCATTCTTGCGGCAATGGAAGGCGCCTGAGACCGTCGTTCTGTTCGTTCAGGCTGCGGGCACACCAGACATGAAGCTTACCGTTACGACATTGGATCGCGCCGATCAGTCCGTAGCCGACATGCGCACACTGGTCGTCATCGGATCGAGCAAGACGCGCCTCATCGTACGTGATGGGGCCGCACCTTGGGTCTATACGCCCCGTTCAGATGGCACGTCCTGATGAGCCAACCTATGACGCTGAAGCCATTGGAGTGCACAGAGCGCGTCTTGAACCCGTTCGCCGGATGGCTCGGGAGGCCGATCGATCACAACAACTGGCAAGCTAAGTCTCCGGGCGGCGGTAATTTTTCCGTAGGTCGCCTGACCGCCCGAGTTTTTAGTGACGAGGACATCGATCGCGCGATCTTGGAGGAGGCGGAATTCATCCTCCTCCTTGAATGGCCCGCGTTCCAAGAGAAGCTGCGTTTGCGGTGGCAGGATATTCTCATCAGGTGGGTCGATCGCGCGGATCACGTAGGCATGTTGCGGTGCCGCCCGGAAGGCCGCGAGTTCGAGCCGGCCGACGGTCAGAAAGACACGGCGCGGCTGTGGATCGAGCGCGGCGACAGCGGCGTCGATGCCGTCGACACGTACCCACCGATCACCGCGCACCGCCTCCCAGCACGGCCGAACGATCGAAATAAGTGGGAGCCCAAGCATTCGAGACGCGATTGTAGCGTTTCGCGAGATCTGGCTGGCGAACGGATGCGTGGCGTCGACGACCGCTTCGATGCGTTCGCATTTGAGCCAATCGACAAGGCCGTCTACTCCGCCAAATCCACCGATCCGGTGAGGCACAGGTGGCAAGACGGGCAAAGCCGTACGGCCTGCGAGCGACAATGTGGGCGAGAATCGCTCGTCGCGCGAAAGGAGCCGCGCGAGTTCAGACGCTTCCGTCGTGCCGCCGAGAATGAGAACGCGCATGACCATCCCTGAAATGGCAGATCGAGCGACAAACAGCACACCGAAACGGTGGCTGTCCATCGTTGGCATCGGTGAAGACGGTATCGCCGGCCTATCGCCCATTTCCCAGCGCCTCATCGAGGGGGCGGAGCTGGTTGTCGGCGGCACACGCCACCTAGAGCTTGCCGGTCCGTTGATTCGCGGGGAACGCCTAGCATGGCCGAGCCCTATCCATGACGCATTCCCGCACATCCTAGCAAGGCGTGGAAAGGCCGTGACCGTCCTTGCCAGCGGCGATCCGTTTCATTTCGGTATCGGCAAGCAGCTAGCCACTCTTGTTCCTGCCGACGAGTTCATAGCCATATCTAATGCCTCCGCGTTTTCTCTTGCCGCCGCCCGTATGGGCTGGGCGTTGCAGGATGTCGCAACCATCACGTTGCATGGCCGCGCACTCGAAGCGACCATTCGCTATCTGCAGCCCGGCGCCCGCATCCTAGCCCTCTCCTGGGACGGTGAGACACCGCATAAACTTGCGACCCTGCTTGCCGAGCGTGGTCTTGGCGCTAGCCGGCTTGTCGTCCTGGAATCGATGGGCGGTCCGCGCGAGCGCGTTCGCGAGACGCTGGCGAAAGAATTCAATCTCTCGGATGTTGGTGCTCTGAACACAATTGCCGTTGAAGTCGTCGCGGAAGCAGGAAGCCGCATTGCTCACTTGGCCTGCGGGCTCGATGACTCACTCTTTGAGAACGATGGCCAACTGACGAAACGTGAAGTACGGGCCATGGTGCTCTCCTCCCTGGCGCCGCGACAAGGAGAATTGCTGTGGGACATCGGACTCGGTGCGGGTTCGATCGCCATAGAATGGATACTCTGCCATCCCAGTCTGCGCGCAATCGGCATCGAAGAGCGAGCCGACCGGGCGGAAAGAGCCACGCGCAATGCTGCTGCTCTCGGCGCTCCGGACTTGGAAATTGTCACCGGACGTGCGCCAGATGCTCTTCAAGGTCTCCCTGCGCCTGACGCCGTTTTTGTCGGCGGCGGGTTGACCGACGGCGTTCTGGAGGCTGCATGGCGGTCGTTGAATTCGGGAGGTCGCCTCGTCGCCAACGCGGTTACGTTGGAGAGCGAAACGATCCTTCTTGAGATCTTCCAGCGTCTTGGCGGCGAACTGATGCGTCTTGATATATCACGTGCCGACAGAGTTGGTGCTCTACATGGCTGGCGACCGTCCATGCCCATTACACACTGGCGGATTACCAAACCATGATGGTTGCCGGGATAGGATGTCGAAAAGGCGTCACCCCAGATGCCGTAGGCGAGGCGATCGCGACTGCTCTTGAGCGCTGCAGCGTTAGCTGCTCGCAGATCGATGCTCTCGCAACGGAATTCGCGAAGAGCTCTGAAGAAGGTATCATTGCGACCGCAGAAACCATGGCTGTGCCGCTCGTCTTCGTCAGCCACAGCGAAATGAATCTCGTTGCAGGCCACGCAATGACGTCGTCTCCGCGAGTGGTCGCAATCAAGGGAGTGCCCTCCGTCGCAGAGACTGCTGCACTAGCGGCGGCAGGACGTTCTGCTCGACTGCTTGCTCCTCGCGTAGCAACGAAGACCGTCACCTGTGCTATCGCCGTCGGAGAAGGTCGATGACCGTTCATTTCATTGGCGCTGGACCGGGTGCCCCCGACCTCATCACCGTCCGCGGACGCGACCTGATCGCTCGCTGTGGCGTGTGTCTCTATGCGGGTTCCATAGTCTCGGAATCCTTACTGGCACACTGCCCCAAAGGTGCCCGCGTCGTGAATACGGCTCCGATGTCGCTTGACGAGATCGTGGGCGAGTTTGTCCGCGCGACCGCAGCCGGAGAGGACGTTGCACGACTCCATTCCGGCGATCTGTCGATCTGGAGCGCGCTAGGCGAGCAACTCCGGCGTCTGGACGCGCTCAAGATTGCCTATACGATCACACCCGGCGTTCCATCATTTGCCGCTGCGGCTTCTGCTCTGCGCTGCGAGTTGACGCTTCCCGAGGTCGCGCAATCCGTCGTACTTACGCGCACCCCTGGCCGCGCTTCCGCCATGCCAGAAAAGGAGACGCTCACGGCATTTGCCGCTACAGGTGCGACGCTTGCGATTCACCTTTCAATCCAGTCTTTGGCGCGGGTCGTCGAGCAAGTCGCACCCTATTACGGAAACGAATGTGCGGCAGCCGTGGTCTATCGCGCGAGTTGGCCCGACGAACGCATCATCCGAGCCACTCTAGGCACTATTGTGCAGCGCCTGGCGGAACAGGGCGACATTGAGCGCACCGCGCTCATTTTCGTTGGTCCCGCACTCGCATCTGACGATTTCCGCGACAGCGCGCTTTATGATGCCGGCTATCAGCGTCGCTTCCGCGGGAGACCCGCATGAACAGGATGCGTGATGGCGAATGCTAGCCCTCGCGGCCTGATAATTGCTGCACCTCGCTCCGGGGCTGGGAAGACGACGATCGCGCTCGGTCTCATGCGGGCGCTGCGCCGCCAAGGCCTCGCTGTGCAACCATTCAAGTGCGGGCCCGATTACATTGACCCGGCGTTCCACTCAGCTGCCGCCGGCCGGACCAGCATCAACCTCGATACCTGGGCCATGAGGTCAGAGCTCATCGCTGCTCTCGTGCAAACGGCTGCCGCAAACGCTGACTTGTGCATTGTCGAAGGCGTGATGGGCCTCTTCGATGGCGCCCCGGTAACGGGCCAATGCGGGAGAGGCTCTACGGCGGACCTCGCTGCACTCACCGGATGGCCGGTTTTGCTCGTCCTTGACGTCTGGGCTCAGGCGGAAACGGCGGCGGCCGTCGCACTGGGGTGCAACGTTTATCGTGACGACGTCCAAATCGCCGGCGTCATCTTGAATGGCATATCCAGTGTGCGGCACGAGCAAATCGTTGGCAGTGCCATTCGTCGTCTCGACCTTCCCCTTTTTGGTGCAATGTATCGCAACGATGGCCTTGCTCTCCCAGAGCGCCATTTGGGTCTTGTGCAGGCCGACGAGACAATTGACCTCGACAATCGGCTCAATAGGATCGCCGATGCGGTTTGTGATGCCATCCAGATCAATGAGCTGGCCGCGGCGGCGAGTTCGCTTGCGATCAACCCCGCAAAAGCCGAGCAGCGCCGATCCGATGTCGTGAAGATGCTTCAACCGCCCGGACAAAGAATCGCACTCGCACAAGATCGCGCCTTCTCCTTCATCTATCCCCACCTTCTCGAAGGATGGCGCGCGGCCGGCGCAGAAATCATTCCATTCTCGCCGTTGGCTAATGAGAAACCCGCCTCGGACGCCGACGCAATCTGGCTCCCTGGCGGATATCCTGAGCTGCATGCCGCAGAGATTGCCCAAGCTGACCGCTTCAAGACCGCCCTACACGCCGCAGCCGCGCGAGGCATTCCTATTCACGGCGAATGCGGTGGGTACATGGTTCTTGGTGCCGGGCTGCAAGATGCAAATAGTGACCGGCACGAAATGGTCGGACTGCTGGGTCTCGAATCAACATTTGCAAACCGAAAGCTGCATCTGGGCTATCGGAGGGTGCGTTTTCACGCTCAGATGGCCATTGCCAAACCTGACGCTGAGCTGTTCGGGCATGAGTTCCACTATGCCACCGTGACGAGCAATCCCGACCAGCCATTGGCGGACGTTAGGGATGCGACGGGGGGGACGGTGGCTGAACGCGGCTCACAGCGCGGCTCAGTTACTGGCACATTCTTCCATTTGATTGATCGGGGGGACGAATGACGAGCCGGCAACCTCCAGACCCGCCCTGCTTCGATGCAACATTCCAGGCCTCGTTGCGCGAGCTCATTCTTTGGAGGCGCGACGTCCGCCGCTTCAAGACCGAGCCCGTCGACCCCGAATTGATTTCGTCTTTGATCGAACTCGCGGCCAGCGCACCCTCGGTAGGGCATTGCCAGCCCTGGCGATTTGTCCTTGTTGAGCGCCGCAGTTGCCGCGACGAGATCAAAGCGACTTTTTCCCGCGCAAACGCCGACGCCCTCGAAGGCTATTCAGGAGAACGCCGCCGCACGTATGCACGCCTCAAGCTTGAGGGGCTCGAGGCCGCACCTGTGCATCTGGCGATCTTCGCCGATGAATCAACTGACGCTGGCTCCGGCCTGGGTCGTCAAACCATGCCCGAGTCCCTGCGTTATTCGGTCGTAGCCGCTATCCAGACACTTTGGCTTGCCGCACGGGCACACGGGTTAGGCGTGGGATGGGTCTCTATTCTGGAGCCCGAGCGTGTCGCAGTTGCTTTGGAAGTTCCAAAGGCCTGGAACCTCGTCGCCTACCTTTGCCTCGGTTGGCCGCAAGAAGAGCACGTTGATCCCGAACTCGATCGAAAAGGTTGGCAAACGAAGATTGAAGCAGAGAAGCTCACATTCCGCCGTTAGGGCGAGATACAGCGTCTTCAAAGACGTTGGCTCTCGCCTCCGCGAATATCGATCCGGCGCTAATCTGAAGCCATAAAGCCTGCTGCTTGATGAGCGCCGTCGCAAATTGGCTTATTCTTGGAATGTCCGCACCGGCAAAGCGTC
>JAUWCP010000247.1 GCA_030609245.1 Hyphomicrobium sp. | reverse complement strand
GCCGCGCGGCGCGGAATTCTCATAAAGGGCGGCGCCGCACTTGAAGCGCTTGCACGAACGCACACTGTCCTCTTCGACAAAACCGGAACGCTGACCGTCGGCGGCGCACGTCTCGTTGCTATAGAAACCGCACCCGGAGAGAGCGCCGACGAGGTATTGGCACTCGCCGGCTCGCTGGAGCAGGCCTCGCAACACGTCGTTGCCGCGGCCATTGTTGCAGCGGCCACAGCTCGGGACCTGGAGTTACGCATCCCAGAACAAGTGCACGAAGTCATGGGATCGGGACTTGAAGGTACGGTCGGTGATCGGCACGTCCTGGTAGGCTCCCAGCAACTCGTCTTCGGAGCGCGCAAACCCGGCGACTGGGCGGTTCGCGCCCTGCGCCGCGCTTCATGGCGCTCGGCTCTCAGCGTGTTCGTCTCCGTCGATGGCCGTGCCATTGGGGCGTTATTGCTTGCCGATGAGCTGCGCAAGGATACCCCGCGCGCAGTGAACTCGCTGCGCTCCGCCGGCGTAAGGCGCATCGTGATGGTGACCGGCGACCGGGCCGATGCTGCCGAGACGATCGCGGCGGCGCTTGACCTGGACGCCGTCCTATCCGATCGCGTTCCCTCAGACAAAGTCGATGCCGTCGCAATGGAGCGGCGCATTCATCCCACGCTGATGGTCGGCGATGGCATCAATGATGCACCGGCACTTGCCGCCGCTGACGTCGGCATTGCATTGGGCGCACGCGGGGCCAGTGCTTCTTCAGAGGCGGCTGATGTGGTCATACTCGTCGATCGCTTGGATCGCGTGTCAGAGGCCGTCACCATTGCGCGCCGTACTCAGGCCATCGCGTTGCAAAGCATTGTTGTTGGCCTGATGCTGTCTGGCATCGCCATGGCCGTTGCCGCTATCGGTTGGCTCACGCCCGTAGCCGGCGCCATCACGCAGGAGGTCATCGACATCGCTGTCATCCTCAACGCGTTGCGGGCACTTGGCTCGGGCGTAAGGATTTCGGCACCGACGCTTCCCGCCAGAGCCGCACGCGAACTTAGCGAGCAGCACCGCCTACTTGAGCTGGAACTCGACCGGTTGCGATCAATCTCAGACGCGCTCGACGACGCACCCCCCCAAGAGGCCGTGACATTAATCAAGCAGGCGCAACACATCGTCGAGCACGCGGTCGTGTCGCATGAGCGCGTCGATGAGACCTCCGTCTATCCGCGCCTGGAGAAGTTCCTCATCGACAGCCACAGTTTGTCAGCCATGAGCCGCGCCCACCGCGAAATACTACATCTGGCGCGCATGCTTGCACGACTAGCCGATGGGTTACGCGTGGAGGATGTCGATAAGTACCTCGTGCGCGATGCACAGCGCGTCATCGAGTCGATCGAGGCGCTCGTTCGCCTCCACAATGCGCAAGAGGAAGACATTTACGAGCACGCCGCAGCAGCCTAGGGCGCGGCGCAGGGCTCTGGCCGCAGGCCGCAATCGCATGTGAAAGACAGGATCAACGATGCGTCGCTTGCCGCGGGTTTCGGGGCGCCCCTTGCGCATATGACGACGCGCTCCGCATAGTGTTGTGAGCAGATAACGCGGGTTGGTTGGGCATCATCACAACCGTTGCCGGAATGTACGCGACGTCGCCGGCCAAAGGTCCTTAGTGTCCGAGGGAAGCTGATCGATCACATCGCAATCTCACCTGGATCGCAATGATGGGCGATACGCACAAAGACGTCCCCGGCGGCGACCTCAGGGGGCACGCGAGTAAATCACATATGCCTTTCGTCGCACCCATGTTGATCTTTGACATAGATCAAAGCGCGAAACGCACCACAGTTAGAATGCAGGCGCATACTTCCCTCAGCCACAAACGAGAAAAACACCGCCGTGTCCTCTAACGCAACTCGGCGACCATCGCGCTCAAGCCTGGCTGATCCTGTGTCAGCTTCGATTCGTATCGAGGCCGACCCTCTTGCCGCGCTTCTGCCACACGCTACGACCATGCGCGCAAGGCCGAACCAGAAGATTGCGCTTGAAGCAGATCCGGCCGAGGCTATCTTCGTGCGCACTGGTCTGCTTGTTCTGCGGACCGAACTCCCGGACAAGCGGCGTCAAATACTGAACCTTCTCTATCCAAGAGACATCTTTCGCACGTCCTTCTCCCCGCCGCTCCCTGAGGCCGCTTTGGCCGCGGCGGTTGCCTCAGAAATCTGGCGCGTACCTTCCAATACGTTTGAGACTTTGGCCAACAGCGACCCCTGCCTGGGGGCCTTGCTGAGCCGTCAACTCGCCGCGCAGCAGTCACGAGCTAACTTACATGTTGCCGCGATAGGAAGCCTCAATGGTGAGGAACGCGTTGCATCGTTTCTGATCGAACTGGCGTTGAGGATCGGCAGCACCTCCCCCGATGGCATCTCGTTCCAAATTCCCCTTTCAAGAAACGACATTGCCGATTATCTAGCGCTCAATGCGGACACGCTTAGCCGCATCATGTCACGGCTCAAAGCACGAGGCATTGTGGTCCAGAAGACGCGCGGACGCGCACTCGTTCCCGACGGGAAAGTGCTGCGCGACCTGAGCCCCATTACCGACGCCCTCGTGGCTCTACATGGGTCGGCAGCCTCGATCCAGGCTCAACACTTTTCCGCGCTAGCGTAGTCGCAGACGAGCGTTCGCCGGCAAATCTCTCACGCTTCCCTAGCCCGTTCTCTGCCGCATGAAGCCGCAAAAAATCTCCGATCTAGACGTCAGCGACACAGGCTCCCGACGGTGAGAGTTGAGCCGCAGCTGAAATGGCGAGGAACGAAGAGAGCGAGTAACCTTATGGTATTAACCTAGAACTTTGTGCGCGGCGTGGGGTGCAGCAACCAGCAAAGGGATTTATCTTTCCCCCACCCGCCGTCTTCGGCTAGCATTCGGATCCGTTAGAGGGGGATCCGGGAAAGATCGGCTGAGACGCCACGATCAATCGACCGAGGACACCATGGCCAAGACACTTCTCGCCTTTTCTATTGCATTTTTCGGCGCAATGACTGTTTTCGCCGCAGCCGCGGAAGCTTGCATCTCATGCGAGTACGTCCCGGAAGTCGTCAACAGCCCCTCCAAATCTTACGACGCGAAGCGCTACAAGAAGGAGCGCGTCAATCGGGCCGCCAAGAAGCGCAAGGCGCGTCCTGCCAAAAAGGTTGACACGGCCAAGACCACCCCGATCAAGACGGAAACTAAGCACGAGAATTCGACCATCTCCACGGCGCCACTTGAAATGGATGAGGCCAGCATTCAGGAGGCCTTCAACCTAGCCAAAGCCAAGCACGACCGTAAGGTAGCGCGTGCGAAGGCACGCATTAAGCACGAGGAAAAAGAGAAGGTCGAGACGGCCAAGACCGCCCCAATCAAGACGGAAACTAAGCACGAGAACTCCTCCATCTCCACGGCGTCACTTGACAAGGATGAGACCATCGAGATGGAGACAAAGGCGAAGGACGAGCCCGAGGTTACCAGGAACGTTGGCTGCAAGAAGTTCTTCCCCTCAATCGGCATGACCCTCACGGTGACCTGCGAGTAAGCCGGTTAAAGCGGTCGG
>JAUWCP010000262.1 GCA_030609245.1 Hyphomicrobium sp. | reverse complement strand
GCATCGGTTTTTGGCGCAAGAGCAGGATCAGTATTAACCATTGCAGATCGAGCCGAAGCGATAGTGCGAAGTGAAGACTCTTAGACGCGGCAGTGTGGAACTCTTCTCGATGAAGACGCTTCAGCATTGGCCACTCCATCTTCTGGTGTGTGCCGCATCCGAGGCCAGTAGGCCGAGCCGCATTCGCGCTCAAAACGACGCACCATCGCGCTGGCCGAGGCAGCCTTTGCGCACTGGACGTAGTGAGTGGAGAATGCAGTTGGATGCAGTGATCTTGGATAGGATTCGGCGGGATCCGAAGTGTAATCTCGTCGAACGCTCCCTCGGGCGGGTCTATCCGTGTCCGCCGCGCGTTCGACCAGCCAAAACCGCCAGTCGTGATGTCGTTCTGGCTCAGAGACAACAAGGGCCTCGCGCCCTCCATTCTCCGACGCACGCACTCAACGGCCAAGGCCCCGAAAAGCCAAGACACGTCGGCGAGGATCAGGTCCCTCACAGGGACACAATAAGCGATTCGTCCACAGTTTTGAGTGGGGTTGAAACGAAATTTGACGTTGTGCGCCGATCCGGCCACTCAGCCGCCGGATTTAGGGTCGGCAAAGCAATGGCAATTTTGCCGATTTCGGCCTGCTACATTGCAGTCCAGTCATAACATAGGGAGACTAGCATGAGGCTTCATTCCTTGATTGCTCTCGGTCTGCTGTTGGCCGCTTCGCCAGCTTTCGCGTGCACGGGCCAGTCAGTGTATTTGGAAGCCGACTTTAGTACGCACGACCTCGCTTGGGGCGAGGAGGACGCACGCTTTCAAGTGTCGGGCGGCGAAGCCGTCTTGAAGCCTGCGCCTGGAACACAGACAGCGCGGTGGAACAGAGGCGTACATCTCACTGATCTCGATGGTTGCGTGACCATTTCGATGCCGGAGGCAACGGCGGAGGCATCGCGCAGCTATGCGGGCCTGTTGTTCTGGCTAGAGGACAAGAACAACTTCTATGAGGCTGTTATTTCCCCCAATGGGCTGTTCACGGTTGCGCGCAAAATTCGCGGCAAACTCGTAGAGGCTGCACCCGTTCCGTGGACCAAGGCCGGCGCTCTGAAGCTTGGCCCCGGCGAGAAGAACACGTTGCGGGTCACGCTAGAGGGTCAGATGGTCGTCGTGAGGATCAACGACTCCGAGGTCGCGCGATTTCGCGGCCAGCCGCCGGATGGGCCAAGTCGCATTGGTCTTGTGGCGGCGTCCTCTCCTGATGTGTCCAACACCTGGCACCTGAGTGATTTGAAGGTGACAAATGTGCCGCTGGACAAAACGGCGGGCAAAAGGGCCGGTGGCAAGAAGAATTCGACTGACACAGCTGCGTCCGCGCCGGGTTGCGCCGATGGCAAGGTTCTGTTTGTAGACAACTTCAGAGCACACGACCCTACTTGGGGCCGAAAGGATGCCCGGCTCAAGATCTCATCAGGCAAGGCCGTCTTCACCCCTGTTCCGGGCACGCGGACTTTCCGTTGGAACCGGGTGTTCGTATTCGACGATCTCGATGCGTGCGCCACTGTCAGCCTGGCTAAGAGGACTTCTGATGCCACCGCAAGTTACGCCGGCCTGATGTTTTGGGTTGAGGACAACCAGAACTATTACCAAGCAGTGATCGCGCCCAATGGCTTTTTCACAATTGCGCGCATCATCAACGGCAGGGACGCTCCATCGCGTCCCGTTAAGTGGACCAAGACAAATGCCATCAAGTATGGGGCGAAGAAGAAAAACACTCTGCGCCTGATCCTCAAAGGTGATCAAGTCGGCGTCTTGATCAACGGCAAGGAGGTCGCCAATTTCACAGGCGAGCCCCCGTCGCGACCGAGCTATATCGGTTTGTTGGCGGCCTCAGCGCCGAGCAAGAGAGGTGACACCTGGTCTGTCACTGACTTCAAAATAACGGAACCGCAATAGCGCTCTTGGCTGTTAAAGAGCGGGTCGAGGCTCACGCTGTGCCGTGAGCCTCGGTGCTTTTTGCGGCGGTTTGCACTGCTTTTTGCACTTTCTCGAACGCACGGACTTCGATCTGGCGGATGCGCTCGCGTGATACGCCAAACTCGGTCGAGAGATCCTCAAGTGTGATGGGGCTGTCCGACAGCCTCCGCGCCTCAAAGATGCGCCGCTCTCGATCGTTGAGCGAAGAGAGCGCATTGGTGAGGTAGCCCCTGCGTTGATCGAGTTCCTGCGTCTCGCCGAGCTGATCTTCCTGACTCGGCGCATCGTCGACAAGCCAATCCTGCCATTCGCCCGCTTCCGTGTCGGCGCGCACAGGCGCGTTAAGCGACGAATCTCCGCCCAGGCGGCGGTTCATCGACACCACGTCGGCTTCGCTGACGCCCAACTTGCGCGCAATCGTCTGCACGTGGTCGGGGTGCAGGTCTCCGTCGTCCAGTGCGCGCAATTGGCTCTTGGTGCGACGGAGATTGAAGAACAGCTTTTTCTGCGCAGCCGTGGTGCCCATCTTCACCAAGCTCCACGAACGCAGGATGTATTCCTGGATTGAGGCGCGGATCCACCACATGGCGTACGTCGCCAGGCGGAAGCCCTTGTCGGGGTCGAAGCGCTTGACGGCCTGCATCAGGCCGACGTTGCCTTCTGATATGACCTCACCGATTGGCAGTCCGTAGCCGCGATAGCCCATGGCAATACGTGCAACAAGACGCAGGTGAGACGTCACAAGCTTTTCGGCCGCGTCCGAATCGTCGTGCTCCTGCCAGCGCTTGGCCAGCATGAATTCCTCGCCAGGTTCCAGCATTGGAAACTTGCGAATGTCTTCCAGATAGCGCGTCAGCCCCAACGAGCCTTGCGCAATTGTGGGAAGTCTTGCTGCCATCACATTACCAGTCGCCGTGTCCCAAAAAGACTGTGGGTTGGCTGTTCTGTTCCCTTCATCTCCCGTGGCCGGGCCGTAGGCTAGATACCATCTGGCTTTACGAGGCCCCGACCCTCTTTAACGTTACGAGCTCGGCCAATCCGTTGTTACGATTCTCGCGCGTCCTCATGCTTATGTGAACTGTACGAAAGACGGGGCTTATGTGAACTGTACGAAAAACCGGGCCGGTTCGATCCACGCGGGCCCTTGGCCGCCCGACAAATCAGCAATTCCGCTGCGGCAAGCTGGCCGCACAACAGCGACGCGGACAAGGCGCTGCGCATTAAATTTAGGCAACTCGGCCGCGCCGGCGCGTTACGCTGAGGCTTGATCGTCCTGTCGAAGCCCTCTCGGATTAACGAAATTTCACGAGGCATCCCAATCGCGTGAAGGCGCCGGCAGATGCTCGAGAAAGTTATACCTCTTTTGCGCTAATGCGCCGTTTCCAGAGCCTCGACGAG
>JAUWCP010000192.1 GCA_030609245.1 Hyphomicrobium sp. | reverse complement strand
CATCCCCAGGATGGCCGGCCACATCATCGCCCCGCCAACGCCCATCAGGCCGCGCGAGGCCAGCAGAAGCCAGACGTCTGGCGCGAAGCCACCAAGCAACGAGAACACGGCGAAAATTGCTGCGCCAATGAAGAAGATGCGGCGCCGGCCGAACATGTCCGCCAAGCGCCCGCCCGTAACAATGAGGATGCCGAACACCAGTGCATAGCCGTTAATGACCCACTGCACGGTGGTGACGTCGGACTTAAAGTCCCGCTCGATGTGAGGCAGCGCCACCGAAAGGGCGGTAAAATCGTTGGCAATCACGAGCACGCCCATGGACATGGCGCCCAGTCCGAGAAGCTGCGACTTGGTGAGCGGTGTCTTTGCGGGGGCCATAGGTGGGCTCCGTTTCTTCTTGTGACGAGTAGAAGTATCGCACTATGCGGCGTTCAGGACTACGAGTCTGCCCAGGTTTGCATGTGGCTCATTTGGAGAATCGCAGGACTGGCGTGTCCAATCCATTGTTCGTCCCGAGCAGCGATACGGCGCCAGTTGACCAGGCAACGCGGTTCTCCTAGGTTCCCGCGCGCATTCCGCCATCGAGTCCCGCATGCCGATGAGGCGCTCAACAGGTGAGCGCAGGACAAGCTTGCGCGGGTGCCTGGAGCGTTATTGCAATGAGCACGTCGCCACGGCCGTCTGTTTCGCCCGCCCCTTGGGCTGATGCCCCCTCGACGGGGAGGCTCGTGTTGGGGGGTGGAACGGTGATCGCAGGGATCGGCCTGGGCGCGGAGGGGGCCGCGGTCGGTGAGGTGTGCTTCAACACGGCGATGACCGGGTACCAGGAGATCCTGACCGATCCCTCCTATGCAGGGCAGATCATCACCTTCACGTTCCCGCACATCGGTAATGTTGGGGCCAACCTGGAAGATACGGAAACGTCGAACCTGGCGGCGCGTTCCGGCGTGCGTGGATGCGTGCTGCGTGCTGCTATTACCGATCCTTCCAACTACCGTTCGGCTGGGCACCTCGACCAATGGCTCAAGGTGCGTGGCATCATTGGGATCTCAGGCGTCGACACGCGAGCGCTCACCGCGCGCATTCGCGAAAAAGGATTGCCGAACGGCGTCATCGCTCATGATCCTGATGGCAAATTCGATATCGACAAGCTGAAAGCTGAGGCCGCTGCGTGGCCGGGTCTTAACGGCATGGACCTCGTGCCCGATGTGACGAGCGGGCAGAGCTACACTTGGGATGAAATGCGCTGGGTATGGAACAAAGGATACCCCCGGCAGGAGAACCCTGAGTTCCATGTGATTGCAATCGACTACGGACTGAAGCGCAACATCCTGCGCTGCCTTGCCAACGCGGGTTGTAAGGTAACGGTCGTGCCGGCAACGGCGGCGGCTGACGATATCCTGGAACGCAAACCCGACGGTGTGTTCCTTTCGAACGGTCCGGGCGATCCGGCTGCAACGGGACAGTATGCCGTGCCGCAGATCCAAAAGATCGTGGCCTCTGGTCTGCCCGTGTTTGGCATTTGCCTTGGCCACCAAATGCTGGGACTGGCACTCGGCGCCAAGACGAAAAAGATGCACCAGGGGCACCACGGCGCGAACCACCCGGTGAAGGATTTCACGACGGAAAAAGTCGAGATTACGTCCATGAACCACGGCTTCACGGTTGATCGTGAAACACTGCCCGATGGCGTGGCGGAGACGCACGTATCGCTCTTCGACGGTTCGAATTGCGGCATCCGGGTCAAGGGCAAGCCGATATTCTCCGTGCAATACCATCCGGAAGCCTCGCCTGGACCGCAGGACAGCCATTACCTTTTCGCGCGCTTTGTCGAACTCATGCGAGCCCGGAAGAACGCGTGATCGTTAAGGCATTTGGCCCTTTTTCCTACGAAACGTTAATCCCAGCGGGGCTGAAGGTGCACCGATGCTCGGTTATATTGTAAGCAAGCACCGCGGGCGCACCCGTGTAGGGCAATAACAATGGGCCGCTGTGGCGGGTTAACTCGGAGGACCATATGCATCGCTGTGTTGCGGCCTGTGTAACGGTTTTGACTCTATTGGCGGCGCCCTCAGTGGCCGCCGATGAGAAGTGCAAGGCGCAGGTCAAAGAGGCCTTCTCCAAGCAACGCACGTCACCCGCGTTTCGCATGGTTGCGAAACTGCGTGGAGAGACGGGGCCTGTGGAGATCACTGCGGAATATGTTCCCCCTTCCCGGATGCGTCAGATCATCGTGGCGCCGGGGCAGGCCGCGCCGCTGGAAACCGTGCTCGTCGGCACGCGCGCTTGGAGTAATCAAGGCGGGCGATGGGAAGAGCTGATGCCGGCACTGGTACACTCCATCATCGCGCAGGTACGCGAGGCCGCGATCGATCCGCCCAAGGTGGTGGGCGACTTCGAGTGCCTCGATAAAGTTACCGTCGACGGCAAGGAGTACATCGCCTATCGCAGCATCGAAAAACCCGGCGCACCTGCCAAGGCTTCGCTTATCGAGGGGCCCGTGCGTCGCACGATCTACGTCGATCCGAACACAGGCTTGCCCGCGATCAACGTTGTAAAGGAGAAGAATCCGGACGTGGCCCCGATTTTCGAAGGCGTCTACACCTATCCGGCTAATATCGTTATTGAGGGGCATCCGAATGCGCCTCTCGTGAAAATGCGATAGGAAGTTAAGGTGCCGGCCGATAGGAATGTGCGACGCTGAACGAAGCTTGAGGTGCGCTTGCGAGAAGCGCACATGGTTGAAATATGAGGAGAGAGAAACTGATGCGCCGAATTGTTATGGCAGTTGCCGCTTGTTTCGCAATGAGTGCCGCGGCCTACGCTGACTGCAAGAGCGACATAGCCGCCGCGCTGGCGAAGCAGCGCAATCTGAGCAGTTTTCGTATGGATTCGGTGATGCTAACCTCAGAAGGTCGCATCCACATGGTCGTCGACTATCTGCTGCCCGATCGCATGCGCCAAATCATCGGGCCCGTCGGCGACCCCAAACCCGTCGAAACGATCCTCATCGGCAAAAAGGCGTGGAGCCGGAGAGATGGGGATTGGCAGGCCATGAATCCGCAGACGACCGGTGCGCTGGTCGATCAGATGCGCCAGACCGTTGGCGACGACGAGGAGCGTAGGCTCCCCAGTTTTGAGTGCCTTGGTAAGGTAACGGTCGATGGCCGTGATCTACTGGCCTATCAGGGCGAGAATGATGATCCCGCCGCTAAGAAATCGCAGGCCAAGGACAAGCCCAAGCTACCCGATCGCCCTGTGCGGGTGATTTATGTGGATCCCATTACCGGATTACCGGTCCGCAGCGTGTTTGGGCGCGCCAACCGTCTCGATACGCCAATTTTTGAAGCGAAGTATACCTATCCAGTCGACATCGAGATCAATCTGCCGCAGACGTCGATGGAGTAATGCTGTCACAACCAGTGAGCGCGCTGGCAGCGGGGCCGCTGGCTGCGGCCCCGCTGCCAGCACGGCAGGTTGTGCATGGCCAGGTGCCAGGATGAGGTCGCCTATAGCCAAATCCACTAATCGGCAATAAAAGGCCGCCTCATGCCCAAGCGAACGGATATCAAATCCATCCTCATCATCGGGGCCGGCCCGATCGTTATCGGCCAAGCTTGCGAGTTCGACTACTCAGGTACGCAAGCCTGCAAAGCCCTCAAGGCCGAGGGCTATCGAATTGTGCTGATCAATTCGAACCCGGCAACGATCATGACCGATCCTGATCTTGCCGATGCGACCTACATCGAGCCGATCACGCCGGAAATCGTCGCCAAGATATTGGAAGCCGAACGCCCCGATGCGCTGTTGCCAACCATGGGGGGGCAAACGGCGCTCAACACCGCTCTGACGCTGGAGAAGCAGGGCATCTTGTCGGCGCTTGGAGTTGAATTGATCGGTGCGAAGGCGCCAGCGATCGACAAGGCGGAAGACCGCCAGCTCTTCCGCGAAGCAATGAAGAAGATCGGCCTAGAGACGCCGCGCTCCAAGATGGTGAACAAACCCTCGGAGGCGGGCGCTGCGCTTGAGCACGTCGGCCTGCCGGCCATCATGCGCCCATCGTTCACGCTGGGTGGTACCGGCGGCGGCATCGCTTACAACCGTGAGGAGTATTTCGAGCTGATCGAGCGTGGGCTCGACGCCTCGCCAACAAACCAAGTGTTGGTCGAGGAGAGTGTGCTCGGATGGAAGGAGTTCGAGATGGAAGTGGTCCGCGACCATGCGGACAACTGCATCATCGTGTGTTCGATCGAGAACGTCGATCCCATGGGCGTGCATACCGGCGACAGCATTACAGTAGCACCGGCACTGACACTCACCGACAAGGAATACCAGATCATGCGCAACGCCTCGATCGCGGTGTTGCGCGAGATCGGCGTTGAGACCGGCGGCTCCAATGTTCAGTTCGCCATCAACCCGGAAGATGGGCGACTGGTCGTTATCGAGATGAACCCGCGCGTGTCGCGCTCGTCCGCTCTCGCCTCCAAGGCGACGGGTTTCCCAATTGCCAAGGTCGCAGCGAAGCTCGCGGTGGGCTACACCCTAGATGAGCTCGACAACGACATCACGGGCGGTGTGACCCCAGCCTCTTTCGAGCCGACGATTGATTACGTCGTCACGAAGATCCCAAGGTTTACCTTTGAGAAATTCCCTGGCGCCGATTCCACACTCACGACGTCGATGAAGTCGGTCGGCGAAGTTATGGCGATTGGTAGGACGTTCGCTGAAAGTGTGCAGAAGGCTCTGCGGTCAATGGAGACGGGTCTTTCCGGCTTTGACGACGTCGCGCTGGAAGGACTTGGCCTGGGTGATGACAAGAATGTCATTCGAGCCGCACTATCCA
>JAUWCP010000280.1 GCA_030609245.1 Hyphomicrobium sp. | reverse complement strand
GGGGATGCCCCAGTATGACATAGCGATGGTGCGGCCGCCGCCCTCATAGACAAAGGGGCCAAGTCCTTCCGCCTCGAAGTCGCGCTTCGTCTTTTCATCGGCCTTCAGATAGAGCGTGTCGTCGGCGATGAGACCGAACATGACGCCGTCAGCGTAGATCCCGGCGCCGCCGAACATGCGGCGCACGCTCACGGGACCGAGGCCGCGCATGGTGTCCTTGAGAAGCTCGACAAAACCCTCGCTGGCACTCATGAGGGCTAGTCGTTCTGGGCCGGGGAACCCGCGTCAGTCGACGGTACCAGGTTCACGCTTTCGCCGCACCCGCAAGCGCCCTTCTGGTTCGGGTTGTTGAACACGAATTGGCTGGTGAGCTTGTCCGTCTTGTAGTCCATCTCGGTGCCGAGGAGATACATGATCGCAGTCGGCTCGATCAGCAACATCGCACCTCGATCCTCGACAACCTCGTCGTGCGGCTCCTTCGTCTCAGCCAAGGTCATGGTGTATTCCATGCCGGCGCAGCCGCCCTTCTTGATGCCGATCCGCAAGCCCAACGCACCAGGATGCGCTTCCACGAGGTCGCGAACGCGCGTGGCGGCGGCTTCCGTCAGTTTCACGGCTTTGGGCATCATGTGCAGTGTCGGCATATCGTTCTACCTGGCAACAGTGTCTCTGCTCATATAGTGCAAACGCTCCACGATTGCGAAGATTCGCAAGTTTAGAATTAGAACATGTTAAGAGCGAGCCGCGCCTCATCAGACATGCGGCTCATGTCCCAGGGCGGATCGAACGTCATCTTGACGGTCGTGTTGCTGACGCCCGGCACGGCGTTGACGGCATTTTCCACCCATTTGGGCATTTCACCGGCGACCGGACACGCGGGCGCCGTCAGCGTCATGGTGATCGTCACACCGCGCTCCGCATCGATGGCGATGTCATAAATAAGCCCCAGCTCGTAGATGTCGGAGGGTATTTCTGGGTCGTACACCGTCTTCAAAGCGGCAACGATGTCATGATGCAGACGCTCACATTCCTCGAGCGACGGCTTGGCGCCAGCCGCCGGCTCTACAGCCTTCTCATCGGTGCTTGGCGCAGTCTCAGTTGGCCGATCCTGCTCTAATGGTTTGCCGTCCATCATCTACTCCACCCTAAGCGAACAACTCGTGCGCACGTTTCAACGCATCAACGAGCGCATCGACTTCCTGCATTGTGTTGTACATTCCAAACGATGCCCGGCACACGGCGGTAACGCCCAGCCGCTCCATCAGCGGCTGCGCACAATGGTGGCCAGCGCGCACAGCCACGCCCGATCGATCGATGATCGTTGAGATGTCGTGGGGATGCAGACCATCCATCGTGAACGCGACGATGGCACCCTTGCCGGGCGCGTTGCCGTAAAGCTGCAACCAGGGCAGCTCAGCGAGGCGAGCGTGAGCGTAGGTGCGCAACTCCGCCTCGTGTTGTGCAATGTTTTCGCGGCCCACCTGCATCATATAGTTGAGCGCTGCACCGAGCCCAATCGCCTCGACAATGGGCGGCGTGCCGGCCTCGAACTTGTGCGGCAGTTTCCCGTACGTAATTTGGTCAACGGCAACGGACTCAATCATCTGCCCGCCGCCCTGGTATGGCGGCATGGCGTTGAGCAGCTCCGATTTGGCGTAAAGCACACCGATGCCGGTCGGGCCATACGTCTTGTGGCCGGTGAAAACATAAAAATCGCAGTCGAGGTCCTGGACGTCCACGCCCATGTGCACGGCCGACTGGCTGCCATCAACGAGCACGGGGATGCCGCGCGCGTGCGCCAGCCGCACAACCTCCTTGATGGGAACCAATGTGCCCAGCACATTCGACATGTGCGTGATGGCGACGATCTTGGTGCGCGGCGTCAATAGCCGTTCGAACTCGTCAAGAAGGAGTTCACCGTTCGTCCCGATTGGCGCCCATTTGAGTATGGCCCCGTTGCGCTCACGCAGGAAATGCCAGGGCACGATATTGGAGTGGTGCTCCATAATCGAGAGAACGATCTCGTCGCCCTCGCCGATCTCAGCCATACGCCCAAACGAATCCGCAACGAGATTGATCGCTTCGGTGGCGTTACGCGCAAAAATGATCTCTTCCGAGCTGGGCGCATTGAGAAAACGCCGCGCCGTCTCGCGCGCCTCTTCGTATTTTGTCGTTGCGATGTTGGAGAGATAGTGCAAGCCGCGATGCACGTTCGCGTAGTCAAAGCGATAGACGTGGTCCATCGTCTCGATCACGGTGCGTGGCTTCTGCGCCGAGGCGGCGTTATCGAGGTAGACGAGCGGCTTGCCATAGACCTCGCGGTAAAGGATGGGGAAATCAGAGCGGATGCGCTCAACATCGTATGCAGAGCCCGTCTGCCCGCCGCCGGGAACGCTCTGCGGGGCTGATCCTTCGCTGTCGTCTTTTCTGCGGGCCCTGGTCTCCATTACGTCCCCTTTGCCGATCCGCCCTCAGCAAGCCACTGGCACGCGAGCTCTGCCAAGGCCTCGCGCACGTCGTCGCGCTCCACCTTCTCGATTGCTTCTCCAATAAACGATTCGATGAGCAGAGCGCGCGCTTGCGCCTCGGGGATCCCACGCGATCGGCAACAAAACAACAGGTCCTCATCAAGATCGGCGCTGGTGCTGCCGTGACCGCAGGCAACGTCGTCGGCATAGATCTCCAGTTCCGGCTTGGAGTCGAACTCAGCATCCGGCGACAGCATGAGCACTCGCGCCATCTGCATGCCGTCGGTCTTCTGGGCGCCTGGTTGCACGATGACCTTGCCCTGGAACACGCCGCGCCCTTGGTCTTCCAGCACGCCCTTGAACAGCTCGCGGCTGGTGCCATGCGGCACTGCATGATCGACCACGAGCGTAGTATCGACATGCTGGCTCCCGCGCACGAGAAACGTTCCAGAAATGTCAATTTTAGCGTTCTCGCCCTGGAATGCGACACCAATCTGATTGCGCACCAGCTTGCAGCCCGACGTGAATTGGAAACCATTATAGGTGGCGTGCGCGCCGAGATCGACCAGCCAGTTCGCCAGGTGCGACCCGTTCAAGGCATCGATCGTGCAC
>JAUWCP010000270.1 GCA_030609245.1 Hyphomicrobium sp. | reverse complement strand
AATCCTTCCGCCATCGCGGTGAGCTGCAGAAGCGTGGTCTTGCTCCGCATCGGATAAACGCCGGGCTTTTTGATGGCACCCTCGATCGTGACCCGGTGAGAGTTGTATTCTTTAACTGCGACGGTGACCTGCGGCGACTGGAGATACTTGGCCCCGAGCTTCGTTGTGAGGTGGCGCTCAAGTTCGCGCGCCGTCTTGCCGGCCGCGGGCACTTCCCCCAAGAGCGGAAGGTTGATTGTCCCTATTTCAGCGACCTGGGCGGTTTTCGATAGTTCGGGCACCTTGAAGACCGAAATTTCAAGAACATCTTGCGGCCCAATCTTGTAGGCGGTGTCGCCCGGCGCTGCCGCCGACGTAAATGGCTCTGCGGCCTTTGCAAAGTTCGCTGACACGCGCCCTGATTTGCTCTCGCGCTTGGACGCCACGGCGTTTGCCAAGCTGACCGGCTCGTTGCCCGATTTGCTTTCGGGGCCGGGCGCCCCGCCGGTATCGGCCTTTTTCTCGCCGGTGAGTTCATTAGCGATGGCAGCGGTTTGCAACTCACTGTTCAAAGAGTCGTTATTCAAAGAGGCGCCGCAGCCAGCGAGAAGTCCCGCGCTGAGGGTGGCTATCACCGCGACGTTGCGCGGCGTGCCGATCTTTGATCTCATGACCATGATTGGAAACAGAGGTTGTCTCCGCATGCGCAACGTCTTGCGAGGCCAACGCGGGTGTAGGCAAATTAGATGGCGCAACATTGGCCAGCACCCCCCTTGGTCGCGTTGTAACCAAGTGCTCCGCTTCCACCTCACCGACGCGCACAGCCGCTAGGTCTTGCCCGCGTCTCAAATTTGGCGGCCGACGCTTGGTGTCATGAGCATCTGTGGCGAGAATATGGACGCGACCCTCGTCCAGCATTCGCTCTGCCCAGTATTTAGCACTTTTACCAAATGCGCCAGCCAGCGACCCGGCCGTGATTTGCATCCAAACCCCCATGCGCCCCAGTCGCGCGACGACCTCATAATGGGACTTGATCCAAGATAATCGCTCCGGATGGGTCAAAATCGGGATGTACCCCGCCGTCAACAGACCAAAAAACGTTTCCTCGAGCCTGGGGGGAACGACATGGTGCGGCGGCTCGACCAGCACATAGCGTGATTCTGCAAGACAGAGCAGCTGGCCGGACCGTAGGCCGGCAACAAAATCAGGCGTGATGTGATTATCGGCGCCAGCGACGAGACGCAGCGGAATTCCATGCTGGTCAAGGGCGTCTTGCAGTTGCTGAGTCGCCTGTCGGATCTGCGGGCCCGTATTCGCGTAGAGACCGGGCAGGATGTGGGGCGTGCACGCCAGGTCCGTTACGCCGTCGGCAACCGATGCGTTGGCCATGTCCAGCGCGATCGAAAGATTGGGAGCGCCATCGTCGATACCGGGCAGGATATGGCAATGCAGATCAATCATGATTTGCCCCCTCCCTTAACACCAGGTTGGACGATCTGTGAGGATACCCCCAGCCAGTGTCAAGTAACGGATCCAGAAGGGAAACTTCGTGTTGATGCCGCAACTGTGTCCAATATGACACTAAGTTGGGAGTTGCCAGTGTCTCTGATCAGTCGAATCACAGTAGGTAAACACTGATCGCTAGAAGGGACGGTGCTGTCCTGCACAGTGACACGAAGAGGGCAACATGGTGAAACCACGGCTGTCGTTTGCGATTGCTCTAGCTGCGCTTACAGTAATATGCACTAGCACGACAGTGCGCGCTGCAGCTCTTTATGGCGCCCTAAGGGCTAATTTCGGCGACGGTTATGTGCTTGTAGACGATGGGACGCGGGCCCAGCCAGGCGTCTCGGTCATGGCCCAGCCTGGCGGGAGTGGCGAGATTGTCTATGACAATGGGTGCACCGTTCCCGTCGCGGTCGGCGAGGTCAAAATAGTTGAAGCGGCACCGCCTTGCGCTGAAGCGGCGAGCACAGGTTCCAGTGTTGAACATGTGGGACTGAAGGACTGGGCCATCTTTACCCTTCCGACCCTTGGAGCCGTGGGCGGGGGTGTCGGCCTCTATTACCTGATCCACGGTAAAAGTAGTGACGATTCACGACCTGCCAGTCCCTAAATAGAGGCAGTTGAAAGCCTTAGCCTGTCGACCGACCGTCTCGCCTGGCGAGCTCCAGCTGAGCTTCTTTGCCCAAAGTCAACAAAACGTCGCGCTAAGCCCGATCGAAAGCTGTGCTGTTCGACGGCCGGAAAGGGACGGCCGTCGATGTGCCGCAACCAAACGCTCAGCTTCTTCCGCTCACCCACGAGCGCAGCCGCGCGCTCACGCCCGACGCTCAAGTTTGGGAGATGACGCATGGCGCCATGTGCGTCGGCGAAGAGCAAGGACACGCGCCCCTGATTGAGAATTCGATCCAGCGAGCGCGGCGCGTTACTGCAAAATGCGCCGCTCAACTGCTCACCTGCCGATGATCTCTGGTGCCAGGGGCCCGTCCGGTGCCAAGGGTGGCGCCCGACACACCCCCCTACGGGTCTGCCCGCGCGCTTGTGCATTGTGGGGATCGCCAGGCTTGCGGTGGGGCGAATCACTTTAATCACGGCGGCTCGGTTGCATCAAAAACCGAGAAGTGAGCGATGGCCCGCGACCGGCAAACGTTTGCTGCCCAATACCGTGGCCAATGTGCGTGCGCGTTCGGCAACGGGGGCGGAAAGGCCCCTTCAGCCGGCTTTGTTAAGCGAGGGGTATTGCGTGATGTGATTATCGGCGCCAGCGACAAGGCGCAGCGGAATTCCATGCTGGTCGAGGGCGTCTTGCAGTTGCTGAGTCGCCTGTCGGATCTGCGGGCCCGTATTCGGGTAGAGACCGGGCAGGATGTGGGGCGTGCACGCCAGGTCCGTTACGCCATCGGCAACCGATGCCTTAGCCATGTCCAGCGAGATCGAAAGATTGCGAGCGCCGTCGTCGATACCGGGCAGGATATGGCAATGCAGATCAATCATGGGTTGTCCAACTCACAATGTTTGGCAACGGACGATCTGTGTAAGGGCGCCCCGTTGCTGTCAAGATCCGCTCGTCGGATGGGAAACGTTGTAATGGTGTTACGTCTGTGCGCAGACCGATACTAAGCTGGGGATAGGGGTGCTATTTGACGACGCGAATCGCGCTATCAGAAGTGCCTTTGGTTGTCTCATACGCGGCCGACTTAAACCGTATCGATCTGCGTCTTGGTGACAACGTACGCGACGCAGTTTTGTACGACCATTGCGGGGGC
>JAUWCP010000327.1 GCA_030609245.1 Hyphomicrobium sp. | reverse complement strand
ATCGTCGTGGAAAACGTCCAGCGCCATATGGCCGACGGCCTGTCGCCGAGAGACGCCACGCGCAAAGCAATGGAAGAGGTCACCGCACCGGTGATCGCCACAACGCTCGTGCTTCTGGCCGTTTTCGTACCGATTGCATTTACGCCGGGCCTGACCGGACGCCTATTTGAGCAGTTTGCCGCCACCATTGCCGTTGCGGTCTCGCTGTCATCGATCAACGCGCTGACGCTCAGTCCCGCCTTGTGCGCAACCATCCTCAAGCCCCCAAGCCAAACCAGGCGCGGCCCGCTCGCTTGGTTCGAGAAGGGACTGGACACAACACGCAATGGCTTCAATGTTGTCGTCCGCATGCTCATTCGACGGGCTATCGTTAGCGCCGCCGCCGTCGCCTTCGTCATTGGCGCCACGGTCTCGTTCGGCGTTTCACTACCCACCGGGTTCATACCGCCTGAGGATCGGGGCGCGTTTTATGTTGATGTGCGATTGCCCGATGGCGCGGCCCTGCCTCGCACGACGGCCGTTCTCGCAGAGGTCGAAAAAATCCTGTCGGATAACCCCGGCGTCGCCAATGTCATATCGGTGGGTGGCTATAGTATGCTTCAGGGCACGGTCATACCCAATGGTGCGTTTATCATTGCCGTACTGAAACCGTGGGACGAACGCACGACACCGGAGCTCAATTTGCGCGCCATCATGGGTGACGTCGCGCCCAAGCTTGCCGCCATTTCACGCGCAACGATCATTCCCTTTGTTCCACCACCAATCCCCGGCCTCGGCAGCACGGGCGGCTTTGAATTCGTTCTGCAAGATACCGAGAGCCGCCCCCCGCAGTCTCTTTATGCGGTTCTCGGCGGAATGATTTATGCGGCGAACGCCCAGCCTGAACTGAGGGGCGTCTTCAGCACCTTTGGGGCAAATTCCCCGCAGATCTTCATCGACGTCAATCGCGAGCGCGCCAAGACCAAGGGCGTTAGAATCGACGACATCTTCACGGTGCTCAATTCCAATATCGGCGCTTACTACGTGAACGACTTCAACAAGTTCGGGCGCGTCTATCGGGTCTACGTTCAAGCCAAAGCGGACAAGCGCAGCAGGCCTGAGGATATCGGCAAGCTTTACGTACGCAACAAGGACGGCGAGATGGTTCCGCTCCATACGCTCGTCACGATCAAATCGGTCCTGGGGCCGGATACGATCGAACGCTACAATATGTTCCGCTCCGCGACCATTAATGGCGACGCAGCCGCCGGCTACAGCTCCGGTCAAGCCCTCACGGCAATGGCGAGCACGGCTGCCAGCGATCTTCCTGATGGCTACACTTACGAATGGACCGGCATGTCATATGAGGAGGTCAAGGCGGGCGAGGCCGGCGCGGCCGTTTTTGCCCTCTCGATTATCTTTGCCTATCTCTTCCTCGTGGCTCAATACGAAAGCTGGACCATACCCATCCCGGTCATGTTGTCAGTCGTGTTCGCGGTCCTCGGCGCGCTGGCCACGCTCAAACTGACGGGCGTGTCACTTAACACCTATGCGCAGGTCGGCCTTGTCCTGCTCATTGGTTTGGCCGCCAAGAATGCGATTTTGATCGTGGAGTTTGCCAAGGAGCGCCGCGAATCCGGCCAGACAATCGTCGCAGCGGCAGAGCAGGCCGCGTCGCTGCGCTTCCGGGCGGTCATGATGACGGCGTTGTCGTTTATCCTCGGCGTTTTTCCTCTGGTCGTCGCGACGGGCGCCGGCGCCGCGGCCCGCGTCTCAGTCGGCCTTACCGTCTTTGGGGGCATGCTCGTCGCAACCATTCTAGGCGTCGCCTTCATTCCCTACCTCTTTGTCCAGTTCCAACGCCTGCGCGAGGCCGCGAATCGAAAGAAAGAGGAGCCCAAGCTTGAGCATCCTGCGCCACCGGCAACAGAGCCCACTTAAGCTCCCACCAACGAGCAAGACCGAAAACGAACATATCGAATCGTCTGGCCAAAGCGTCAGGAGGATAACGTGATCGTTCAGATACTCCTGGGTTCGGCTATGATCATTTTGACGACGGTGATCCAGGGCGGCTTTACGGTCGCCGCCGTTGAGATGCTGCGCAGACGCATTACGCGCAAGGTCGCCAGATCCAACTTCCACACAACGTTGATGCTGTCTTGCTTTGTGCTTTGGCTATTTGTTGCAACCATTCTCGAGGTTTGGGCGTGGGCGGCGCTCTACCTGTTGATTGGCGCTGCGCAGTCCATCGAAGAGGCCACGTACTTCTCCACGGTGACCTTCACCACGCTCGGCTATGGGGACATTACCCTTGATGAGCAGTGGCGACTGTTGTCGTCTTTTGAGGGTGCCAACGGCCTTTTGATGTTTGGATGGTCGACGGCCCTCATTTTCGCCGCCGTGCAGAGGGTTTACGAATTCGAACG
>JAUWCP010000171.1 GCA_030609245.1 Hyphomicrobium sp. | reverse complement strand
GGGCGATGGGCCAATCAGTTACGTGGGCGGAACGCGCACGTCGAAAAAGCCGTTCGAGCAGAGCCATCTGCTGATCGGCTTTTCGGGTCCGTCCTACCGGGAGGATGCGTTTTTTACCGCCCAAGTATTTTCCGGCCTGTTCGGGGGCGGCATGTCCTCCCGTCTTTTTCAAGAGGTCCGCGAGAAGCGCGGCCTTTGTTATTCGATCTACTCCACCGCGTGGGGGCTCAAGGATGCGGGACTGCTCGGGATTCATGCAGCGACGGGAGCAGACATGATGATCGAGCTCATTGATGTGGTCGCAACCGAGATGAAACGGGCCGCCGATAAGGCGCCGAGCGACGCGGAAATTCTGCGCGCTAAGGCGCAACTCAAAGCTGGTCTCCTAATGGCTCTGGAAAGCTGTTCTACTCGCGCCGATCAAATGGCGCGTCACCTATTGAGCCATGACCGCATTCTTTCGACCGGCGAGCTTATGCATAAGGTCGATGACGTAACGCCCGAACTTGTACGTGATTTCGCGGCACAGATTGCAGCAAGCGTGCCCTCGATTGCCGTCGTTGGCAGTGGCCGTAAATCGCAGAAACATGCGCGCCATGCAGAAGGCATTGCGGGACTTTAGCCCTCCGGGGGAGCTCGAATGGCATTCCTGAGGTCGAGCATAGGACCGGACAGCGCACAGGCGGTGCGCGGGCGCGGCATGCTGCTGCGCGCGCCGGCACTGAGCGACTATGGTCCATGGGCCGAACTCAGGGCGCGTAGCCGCGAGCATCTGACACCGTGGGAGCCCAGTTGGCAGCGCCATGAGCTGACGCGCAGTGCCTACCGCCGCCGCGTCCGTCACTATCAGCGCGAGGCCCGCGAGGATGTGGGCTATGCGTTTCTGATCATCGACGAAACAGATGACGAACTCGTCGGCGGCGTCACACTGTCGAACGTTCGCCGCGGTGTCACGCAGGCCGCTGTGCTCGGCTATTGGCTGGGACTGCCCTACATCAAACGCGGATACATGATGCGAGCCGTTCAGACCATCGCGAATTTAGCGTTCAACGATCTGCGTCTGCACCGGCTCGAGGCGGCGACGATGCCGTCGAACGCAGCCTCTATCCGCGTGCTGGAGCGCAACGGCTTTCTGCGCGAGGGCTTCGCGCGCGGCCTTTTGAAGATCAATGGCGTTTGGGAGGACCACATACTCTTCGCTCTCCTCGCTGAGGACTTCGTGCTCTCTCGCGAGGTTCCGGAGGCGATGCGTCGATGATGCAACGAGGCGAGCTGGCAGATCGAGACAACAACCGTTGCCTCAACGGCCGCGCAGGCCTGCTCGCACTTTTGATCGCCGTCTTCTTGCTCGCACTGCTGCCCGGGCGTGCCCTCGCCTTGAAACCCATCGTCGTTTCGCCCGATGAGGAGAGCATCGAGATCACTACACTCGGCGAGTTCTACGATGGCCGCGGCGACAGCGTCCAAGTTGAGACGGCCGCCGGGGCAGACGGCGTGACGGGCCGAATGTCAGTTAGGGCCTCGACAGCGGGTACCAATCCCAACTGGATTGTGTTTGCGCTCAGCAATCCGACCGACAAGCCGATCGAGAGATGGCTGACGGCGGAGCGGTATAACGTGGTCGGCTCAGGTGCAGTGTGGCCCGACCTGGATGCACGCCGCATTGAGGCCGTTACGCCCTCGATTGGGTTCGTGCCCGAGCGCATCAAGAGCGATCGCGCCGATATCTTCCGCATCACGCTTGAGCCGGGGCAGACAATCACCTACGTCGCCGAGTTATCCTCACAGCGCTTTGCGCGCATCTATCTTTGGAAACAGCTCGAATACCAGCTCAAGACGCGCGACCGCCAGCTATTCAACGGCATTATGCTCGGCCTCATAGGCCTGCTGGCAATCTTTCTGACCGCAATCTTTGCTGCAAACCACAAGGCAATTTTTCCAAGCGCTGCACTCGTCGCTTGGTGCGCGCTTGCCTACCTGTGTGTCGATTTCGGGTTCTTTCACCAGCTGTTTCAGTTGCGCCCCGAGGACAATGCTGTCTATCGGGCAGCTAGTGAATCGGCCGTGGCGGCGAGCCTCGTCATCTTTCTATCCGTGTTTCTGAGGATCTCGCATTGGCATGGTCTCATACGCATGCTGTTCGCGGTGTGGATCATAGCGCAGCTCATGTTGGTCGCCGTGGCGGTGATCGATCCAAGGCTCGCTTCGACGTTCGCACGCATGTCGTTCCTGGCGATTGGCGTCGTCGGCGCCGCATTCACGCTTTTCCTCGCTTTGCGCGGTCAGGATCGCGCATTGTCTCTGATTCCAACCTGGATCCTGTTTCTGATTTGGATCTTTGGCACCGCAATGGTGCTAACGGGGCGCCTGTCCGGCGACATCGTCGTCTCTGCGCTCGTTGCGGGTCTCGTTCTCATCCTCGTTCTGATCGGATTCACAGTAACCCAATTCGCCTTTCGCTCGCTGGAGCCGCTTTTTGGGGCCGCGCCCGGAGAACTGCAGATTCGTGCGCTCGCCATTGAAGGAGCGGGATCGGCCGTTTGGGAGTGGAACGTGCGGCGTGACGAGATCAAGGTGAGTTCTTCGATCGAATCCTCCCTGGGCCTGAGCGCGGGCGAGCTGTGCACAAATGTCGACCAATTCATCAAGCACTTGCACCCGACCGACCGAGAACGATTCCGGTTAATCCTGTGGTCCATTCGGGAGCGCGCGGGCGCGCGAATCCGCACCGACTTCAGAATGCGCCACGCAGACAACAGCTACCGCTGGTTCGAGTTAGAGGCGGCAAGCATTCCCAGTTCCGACCAGCGGTCGCTACGCTGTGTAGGTCTCATGCGCGACGTGACGGACGCCAAACGCGCGCATGAGCGGCTGCTGCACGATGCGGTGCATGACAGCCTGACAAGCCTACCCAATCGCGAGCTACTGCTCGACCGTCTCAAGGTCGCCGTCATGCGGGCGGAATCCGAGGACAAGGTCCGGCCAAGCCTTTTCTTCATAGACATCGATAAGTTCAAAAGTGTGAACGTTTCGTTCGGCTTGGTCGTGGGTGACAGTCTACTGCTGACGGTCGCGCGCCGTTTGCAGCGCCATCTCGGTGCGCATGACACGTTGGCTCGCGTCGGCGGCGATCAATTCGCCATCCTGCTGGTTGCCCAGCAGAACCCCGGCGAGCTTGCTTCTCTGGCTGAGCGCGTACGCAGATCTCTTCGCGCGCCCATTAAGATTGCCGGCCAGGAGATTGTGCTCACGGGTTCCGTTGGGCTTGCCGTCTACGATGGCGAGGAGCCGAATCATCTCGACCTCTTCAAGGAGGCCGAGATCGCAATGTACCGCGCCAAGCGTAGTGGGGCAGACCGCACCGAAATCTTCCGTCCGGAAATGCGCGGCGATCGCGATGACCGAGTTGCGTTGGAAAGCGATTTGCGCAAGGCGCTCGAGAAAAACCAAATCAAGGTGCTCTACCAGCCCATTATCTACCTGCCGACCGAGGAGCTGGCAGGCTTCGAAGCACTGGTACGCTGGGAGCATCCCAAGAAGGGACTCATGAACCCTGCCGACTTTATACCGGTGGCTGAGGAATCCGATCTCATTGTGCGGCTTGGCTCGTACGTGCTGCTGCGGGCGGCCCACGAGGCGGCGCGATGGCAGCGTGAGCTGCCCCGTGACGAGCATCCGCTCTTCGTGAGCGTGAACATCTCCAGCCGTCAGATCTTCCGCCAGGATTTGATTCAGGAGATCCGCCACATCCTCGGACGCAACATCGTGCCGAGGGGTTCACTGCGGCTGGAAGTCACCGAGAGCCTTGTCATGGAAAACCCTGAGCAGGCCACGGAGATTCTAGAGTGCCTACGCGGGGCCGGCGCGGAGTTGGCGCTCGACGACTTCGGTACGGGTTATTCTTCGCTCGCCTATCTGCATCGCTTCCCCTTTGACACGATCAAGATCGATAAGGCGCTGGTGCAGTCGAGTGGAAGCGGCAACGGCGCCGGATCTGCAATTGTGCGTTCGATGGTGGCGCTGGCGCATGAGCTTGAGAAGAAGGTCGTGGCCGAAGGCGTGGAGACTTCGGAAGACGTGGGCTTCCTGCGGTCAATCGGCTGCCATTACGCGCAAGGTTTCTACTACGGCGAGCCGATGTCCGATCGCGAAGTGACGCAACTTCTGAAGATGGTGCGCACTGCAGAGCACAAAATGCGCCCGCGCGGCCTCTTCCGGGCAAAACCGAAGTCGAAGCCAAAGCAGAAACCGAAGAAGGTCGCGAGAGCGCCATCCAAGCAAGGCCCAGTGGCAGCGCTGCCGCCGCCACGGCCCAATGGCAAACAGGCTAGGCCGCCGCCCAAAGCCGGTGACACGCTGGCCCGTATTCCGCCTCCGAGCAGGGCGATCCCGCACATTCCCCCGACCGCAGCGGGCCCAATACGGCAAAGCCCAAACGCTCGGCAGGATCGCACAGTGCGCCCGCTTTCTCGCCCGGCTTCGTCGTCGCCCGGACAAAGGAATGCAACTCCGGTGCCTCCGGTGCCCCCGATGCCGCCAGCCGCGCCCATTTCGCCCCTTCCGCAACAGAGCACGGCGAAGCCGCCCGCTGGGGTTGGGGACGTCAAGGAAACGGGGAAGGCACCGCCCATTCCGCCTGTCCCGCCCGCGCCGCCGCCACAAGCCGCGGCAAAGTCAAACGGTCCGGCGCCCGCCCCTAGCGGCCATGCCGGGCCTCCTGCCAACAAGGGCGGACCTCCGTCCTTGCCTCCTGCCCCGCCAGTGGCTGGCGCTTCCGCGCCCCGATCGCCGCCCCCGCCGATGCCTCCCACAGTCCCTGCTCTTCAATCGAATGGTGTTGTTGCGCCGCTTGCGCCCGAGGACGCCGCCCCTCCCGAACCGGATGTGCTGGCCGCCGCCTTGCGCTCGCCGCCGGAAGCTGCGCCTGCTGGCAAGTCTGCCGCGTCGGCTCCCACTCAGATGGCCCAACCGGCCCAGCGCAACGAACCGACGCGGCCTACCCCACGGGCACCGAGCAAATCGAGTGCGCCCGACTTCTCAGGCCTTTCGCCACAAATGGCTGCGAGTTTGGCGAAACTCGCCGGCATTCCTTGGCCACCAAAACCCGACGGTTCTTCCGAAAAGGACGAGGAGCCGAAGGAGGAAAGCGTTGGCGCTGCGCCTCCAGGTTCGAAGGACATGCCGCCCAAGTGAGCACCTTCGAATTTCGCAACGTGCGACCAGAAGCAGATCCGATGAAGCCTTGCT
>JAUWCP010000084.1 GCA_030609245.1 Hyphomicrobium sp. | reverse complement strand
GATCGAACGCATTGATCTCCATCACGCGCCCTCGCCGCCACTTGCCTCGATCTGACGGCGCAATTTCTCTTCTTCGTACTGGACGAACCAGCCAATCATCTGCCGCCACAGCGCTTCGGTGAGCTCCGGCGGCAGGCCCCGTTGCTCGGCACGCGCCTTGACCTTGTTGATCACCTGCTGAATGCGCCAGGGCACGTAGGCGTCGCCGGGACTGGTCTTGAGTTGCCAGGCGCGGTCCACAAATTCCAAGCGTTCCGCGATCAGGTCGACGAGGGCGGTGTCGATGCGATCGATCTCAGCGCGCACCTCACTCATGCCGGAGCAGTCTTGTGGCTTGCGCTGGCTCATTTCCTCTTGCCTCCCGGCTTTTTCTGGGACGCGGCATTCTTTGCACCTTTTGACGCAGGCGCCGCCTTTGATGCGGGCGCGGCTAGGCCACCTGTTTCCCACCAGCGATGCGGGGGCGCAAAGCGCCCAGCAGCGTCCTCGATCGCTTGCGCGGCGCGAAACAAGGTCGCCTCGTCGAACGGCTTGCCAATCAACTGGAGCCCTAGCGGCGTGCCCTGGCCCGACAGTCCCGCTGGCACCGAGATGCCCGGCAGCCCGGCCATGTTCACAGTCACGGTGAAGATGTCTTCCAAATACATCGCAATGGGATCGCCCAATTTCTCACCGAAGGCAAACGCCGGCTCCGGCGTCGTCGGCGTCAACACCACGTCCACCGAATTCCATGCCTCATCGAAATCGTGCTTGATGAGGGACCGCACCTTCTGCGCCTTCAGATAATAGGCATCATAGTAGCCAGCCGAAAGCACATAGGTACCGATTAGGACGCGCCGGCGCACCTCTTGACCGAAGCCTGCCGCGCGGGTGTTTGCGTAAGTATCGATGACGTCCTTGCCGGGTACGCGCAGGCCGTAACGCACCCCGTCATAGCGTGCCAAATTGGACGAGGCCTCTGCGGGAGCCACGATGTAGTAGGCCGGCAGCGCGTACTTGGTGTGCGGCAAGCTAATGTCATGGATGATGGCGCCCGCAGCCTTGAGCCAGTCAACGCCGCGGCTCCACAGCTCCTCTGCCTCCTTGGACATGCCCTCAACGCGATACTCTTTCGGCACGCCGACGCGCAGGCCCTTAATGCCTTCGGAAAGAGCAGCCTCGTAATCGGGAACAGGCGCTTCAACGGACGTGGAGTCCTTGGGGTCGTAGCTGGCCATCGCCTTCAGCAGGACCGCAGCATCACGCACGGTCTTGGCAATGGGCCCGGCCTGGTCGAGCGAAGAGGCGAACGCAACAATCCCCCAGCGCGAGCAGCGCCCATACGTGGGTTTCATGCCGACGGTGCCGGTCAGCGCGGCGGGCTGGCGGATGGAGCCGCCTGTATCGGTTCCGGTCGCAGCCAGACACAGGTCGGCGGCAACCGCCGCCGACGAGCCGCCCGAGGAGCCGCCTGGCACCAGCTTGTCGGGCTTCAATGCGCCGTCCTCGCCTTTGCGTCGCCACGGCGAAACGACAGGGCCAAAGGCGCTCGTCTCGTTAGACGAGCCCATGGCGAACTCGTCGCAATTGAGCTTGCCCAGCATCACAGCGCCGGCGTTCCACAGGTTGGCGCCAACCGTCGATTCATAGGCCGGCTTGAAATCATCGAGGATGTTGGAGCAAGCAGTAGTGCGTACACCATTCGTGCAGAACAGATCCTTGTTGCCGAGCGGCAGACCTTCCAGAGGACGCGCCTCGCCCGTCATCAACCGCTTGTCGCTTTCCTTGGCCTGGGCGAGCGCCACTTCGGGAGTGGCCAAAACGTAGGCATTGAGGCCATCATTGCCGGCCTCGATCGCGGCAAGGAAGGATTCTGTCAGCTCGATTGCGGAGAACTGCTTCTTGCGCAGCCCCTCGCGCGCTTCCGCGATAGTAAGCTTATTGAGTTCGGTCACTTAAAGACTTCCAATCAAGAGCATTCGTTTTGGATCTCCGGGCACCGCTGCGACGGATTTCTTGGCGCGGATTAAGCCCTATTCGACCACCTTGGGCACGACGAAGTAGTGGTCCTCAATCATGGGCGCATTCTTCACGATCTCGTCGGCAATTTCGCCGTCGGTGACCTTGTCTTCGCGCTGCCTTAACTCGATGGGGACGACACGCGTCAGCGGCTCGACGGAGGATGTGTCGACCTCGTCGAGTTGCTCCACCCAGTTGAGAATGCCGGAAAGCTCCGTCTTGAGACCCTTCGCCTCCGCCTCGGTGATCTTGATGCGCGCAAGGCGCGCAATGCGCCAGACGGTCGCTTCGTCGACCTGCATAGTCCCTCGCCGTTCTGCTGATGAAAGGTGGGCTCACAATTGATCGCTCTCTTAGCCCCGGCGCGACAGCCGCGCAACTCATGAGGCCCGGCAGACTTTAGCCGCCGCGCCACCGCGAAAGGAAGGGACCTAGAATGTCGGAGCTGTCGTCGGTCCAAGGATCGAGCCCGCCTTTTTTGAAGTCTTGCGCGCCGGGAACGGCCCGGAAGGGGTCGAGGGCAAACGCATCCTTGGCGAAAACCGCGATCGTCGAAGACAGCTGCGCATAGGTGCCGCCTTGCGCCGGGTCGGAGATAATGAGTCCTTTGAGCTCAGGCACCAGCGGCAGCGTCGCCTCCAGCACCGGGTCCAGGTCGAGATAACGGTTGGAAATGTGCAGCACGAGGATGCCACTGCCCTTCAGCTTACGCGCATAAAGTCTGAGGGCTTCCGCAGTCATGAGATGCACCGGCACTGCGTCGGAAAAAAATGCATCGACGAGGAGAAGATCGAAGCTGCTGTCGGGCTCCTTTGCAATCGTGATGCGCCCATCGCCCACGACGATATCGGCCTTCGGCCGGCAGTTTAGGAGGAACGTGAAGTGGTTCGACTTTTGCGCAATGTCGACGACAACGGGATCGATTTCATAAAAGCGCCACCGCTCACCCTTTTTCGAGTAGCAGGCAAGCGAACCTGCGCCTAATCCGACGATCCCTATACGCCCCTCCTCCCCCGTCACATGCAGCGTATCCTGCACGATGCGGATCGACTTTTCGATCGGGCTGCCTGGATAGTAGTAGGTGCCGGGCGTCGTATCGGCGATGAGTTCGCCTTCCTCATTGCGGATACGTTGTGAGCCATGCAGCGTGGTGCCGTGCTGTAGGATATTGTAATCGCCCTCCTCCGATTGCGTCACGCGATAGACCCCAAAGTAGCTGCGCTCCGCGTTCGCCCGTCTGACCGCCGAGGGCAACATCACTACGGCCAGAAACATCAAGAGCGCGGCCACGAGTTGGCGCGTGGGGTAGATCCAGAAGGCAAGCATCACGACGGCAAATAAGAGTGTGAGCGCGGAAGCGATGCCCCACTCGCCGAACCATAGACCGATGTCAGCAGCCCATTCCGTCCCGAAAAGCACCAATGTGAGGCCGGCCGCGAACATTCCCCCTAGCCAAATCAGCTCACGCCAAGTCCAATCTTTGCGCGCAAAGACGCCGGGCCGGCAGGCCATTGTGAGCGCAATGAGCAGCGGGTACTCAAACACCTCAGAGAATAGCTTGGGCGCGATGAGCGCGGCAAACAGTCCGCCCAGCACGCCGCCAAACGCCATCCATAGGTAGAACTCTGTGAGGTTAAGAGCGCGCGGGCGCATGTCGTAAAGCGTGCGATGGGCGACGAGCGCGGATATAAAGAACACCGCAACACCGGCAGCACTCGTCAGCGTCCACGTCTCGTGCTTCACCTGCGACAGCTCGAGCAGCGCGAACGCCACCGCGATGAGATGCGCAGCCAGAAGCAGGCGCATCGGAACAATGAATGTGTCACGGAACGCGAGCACGAAGGTGAGGAGATAAAGCGCAAGCGGCAGCACCCACAAAAGCGGTGCCGAGGCGATGTCGGTTGCAAGATGGGTCGTGAACGCGGTGAGAAGTGCGGCCGGAACGAACGCCAGCCCCACCCAGCCAAGCCGATCGCGCGGTGTGGGAACCTTGAGGACGAGCTCCTCTGACACTGCTTTGCTGGGCGCCGCCGGCTCATCGCCACGCACAACACTTTTGCGCATGATTGAAGAACACACCGCAAGCGACACAGCCAGACCGATAAATAGAAACGTCCAGTAGCGACTGAGTGCTGTCACCCCGAATTCCGGCTCGAGCACAAATGGATAGCTCAAAAGCGCAATGAGGCTGCCGAGGTTTGAGGCGGCATAGAGGAAATAGGGATCGCGCGCGTGCGGATGCCCTGTTCTGGCGAACCAGGCTTGCAGCAACGGCGCATTGGCCGCGACAGCGACGAAGGGCAAGCCCACCGCAAGGGTAAAGAGCCCAAGCTGCCAAAGGTAAGGCTCACCGGGTGGCGGCTCCGTCCAACCCTCAGGCAATCCAATGGGCAAAACGAACAGAGCCAGCAGCGCCACACAGATATGCACGGACCCGGTCCACACGACCGGCACCAACCGCATCAAGAGATAGGCGTAGCAGTAGCCGGCAAGAAGCGCTGCTTGGAAGAAGCAAAGGGCCACCGCCCACACCGACGGCGAGCCGCCCAAAACGGGCAGCACCATTTTGGCGAACAGCGGCTGAATGGCGAAGAGCAAGAAAGCGGATAGAAACGTCGTCGCTGTAAAGAGACCCAGCGCCGTATTGCCCTGGGCGAACGCGGGCGGCGCGGGCTTTGCGGGCCGCACTCGTCGCTTTGCCCGGGATCTTCGACGTTGCACGCCTACACCCTTCTTGAAGCCGTCAGGTCCTTGGGCTTCAGACTGTAACCACCTCCACCAGCTTCGGCACGACGACGTTGTGGCCTTTCATCTCGGCAACAAAGGCATCTGCGGTCTGATCGATGATCGGAAACGTACCGTAGTGGGCCGGGAAGACCGTCTTGAAATTAAAGAACGTCTTGCACGCATGTGCCGCGGACCGCGCACCCATGGTAAACCGGTCACCAATGGGGACGATGCCGATATCGGGGGCGTGCAGGGCGTTGATCAGGGCCATGTCCCCAAAAACCTCCGTGTCGCCCATGTGGTAAAGGGTCTTGCCCTCCTTCGCGCGCAGGATGACGCCGCACGGGTTGCCGAGATAGACGCCTCCCGATGAGGACGAATGCCGCGCATGCACCATTGTCAGATCGAAGTCCGCACTTTTGACCGTGCCGCCAGTGTTCATCGGCTCGAGCTTCTCAGCACCCTTGTCGCCCAAATGCATGGCCAGCTCCCACACGGCAAACAGCGTGGCGCCTTTCGTCTGGCAAATCTCGAGCGCATCGCCCACGTGATCGTCGTGCCCATGCGTGAGTGCGACGTGGGTGACACCATTGGTGGCCGCATCCCACGCCGTGCCCGAGCCCTCAAACGTCGGATTGCCCTTGAGAAAGGGATCGATCAGGACGACGCTCGATCCTGTCTCAACGCGAAAGCAAGAATGTCCAAACCACGTAATCTTCATGCTCAAGAACCCTCGGAGCCGCTAGGAATTTGAAAGGCGGCGCGGAGTATAAGGAAGGCGGGGCGAGCAACAACAGGCTAGTGCAAATGACGAAACCGGCGGGGAAAAAAGCGACGATGGGCGCACGCGGACTGACGCTGGAGAGCATCCAGAACTTCTCAGCCCGCCTGCGGCCGGCTGCGCGCCTCATCGGCATCGATGCGGGCACCAAGACGCTTGGTCTCGCGCTGTCCGATGAGACCCGCGTCATCGCTTCCGCGCTCACCGTTCTCAGACGGTCGAAATTCACCAAGGACGCCGCGCGGCTTCTAGAGATTGCGGCCGAGCACTGCATCGCCGGTTTTGTACTGGGTTTACCGATAAACCTCGACGGCACGGCCGGCCCGCGCGTGCAAGCAACGCGAGCGTTTGCAAAAAACCTCAACGCGCTCACCGATCTGCCCATTCTGTTGTGGGACGAGCGGCTTTCGACAGTGGCTGCCGAACGCGCTCTGCTCGAAGCAGACACCTCAAGGAAGCGCCGTGCCGAGGTTGTCGACAAAGTCGCCGCCACAATCATCCTGCAAGGTGCACTCGATCGCATGCGCGCCCTGGAACAATAGCCCTCGTCTACCCATTTCCATTCTTATCGAGACGCCTGTCCTACGTGTGCCGCAATAATCGGCGAGGGTCTCGAGAAGGTGCCGTGGAAGAGGCTGGTGGTTAGTCCCTTCGAAAGCGCAGGGTGTTGAGTTGCGATGCCGCAGAACGTGAAATCCCTGAAGCGGCCGACGGATCCACGGCGAACGCAAGAGCTTTCGCAGCTCTGCGATGAGCTGGAACGTTTCGCCGCCCGTTTTGCTTATCCGGCCCAGCGAGAAGTACGCCGATTGATGCGCTCATCGGCACGCCTTGCCGATCTTGCAACTGTCTTTCCTGGTGCGATTCATGCGCTGGCGACGAAGCGCGGACCCGCGGATGTGCGCGCCAGAGCGACGAAGTTAGTTGAGGAAGGTGCCGCGCTCAAATCGGTGGCACACCTCCTCGAGTTGCCGCTTTGGTTGCGTCGACTGCCGCCGGAGGCGTTCCAGAAACAGATCGAAGAACTACCTAACGGCGAGCTGTTCGCCCGTCGTATCGCCAACCGTTTACCGGCCTCGCCCGCCTATAGCGCCTTCTGGTTCAACACTCTCGTGTTCGCAACTCGCGCCTGCAATGAAGATTTCGCGTTGTGGCTCGCAGATCAATCGATCTTTGGCGAAGCAGGTGAACCCGAGCAGCTCTTCGGTGTGCTCGCGGCCTACGCCTGGTACTCGCGCACAACCCACACGCAAGCCAACAGCCTCATCGTCGTACCCTGGCGATCTGAGATCGCGTTTGATACCGCAATTTGTGCCGCCAAGAGTTGGCTGAACCGCACGCGGCTCGTCTTGCAGCTCGCACCTGGAGTGATCGAAGACGCGTGGCTGAAGGGTGGCAAAGTGAAAGGCTATGACTTCATCCCACTCCTCGACCGCAACGAAATCCTCGCCGAAGCGCGCGCCATGCAAAACTGCGCCGATCAATACGCAGAGCATCTTGCTGACGACAAGTGCCGCCTATTCTCCGTTCGCCGTGATAGTGAGCACGTAGCCTCACTTGAGATCGGTCCGCATTCGCGCGAAGCGGGCATGCTGGCCATCACTCAGCTAAAAGGGCGCCACAACATGGCCGCGCCGCTCAATGTGTGGCAGGCCGCTTATGCCTGGCTCGCAGGGCAAAACGGACTGAGGCGTCTACCACCGCGCATCCCGCCTGAACGGCGGCTCGACACCGCAACATGGCGGCAGCTCATGCTGCCCTACCGGCGGCGAAAAGACGGCGCTCCATGGCTGCCCAGCACGGCCACGCACGACGTGTTCGATTCCTTCAATATGGAGATGTCCGACTTAGCCCGACGCGGCGGCGTATCGTCTTGGCTCTTCACGTGACGCAAGGGCAACGTGCGATCACACCTGGTTCGGCGACGCGCGAGTAATAATAGCGCGCGTGTCGGCCCGTTCCAGTCCCTGACCATAGGTCTGCCGCATCCGACCGCCGAGCCGCGTCGCAATGAACGCGTCGGCGATGGGCGCCGGCGCATGCACAAAAAGTATTGTTGCCGCCGCTAGCGTAGCCAACCCCTCCACCAGCGACCTGCCGCGCTGATCAAGCAGCACAGGTTCGTGCAACAGGTTTTGGATGCGCTCATGTGCATACCTCAGCCGCCCATCGTCCTGCGCCGATTGTCCAAGTTCCTCCATCACAACTTCGGCCGCTTCGGGCTCGCGCTGCAGCACGCGCAACACGTCAAGCGCCATAACGTTGCCCGACCCCTCCCAAATTGAGTTGACCGGAACCTCGCGATAGAGACGAGCGAGTGGCGCCTCCTCTACGTAGCCATTTCCGCCCAGGCACTCCATCGCCTCCGCAACGAGGGCCGGTGCGATCTTGCAGACCCAATACTTCGTGATGGGAGTCATCAGCCGCCGCCATGCAGCAGCGCGCGGGTCATTTGCAAGGTCAAACGAGCGCGCAAGGCGGAAGGCAAGCGCGGTCGCCCCTTCAACATCGAGGGCCAAGTCAGCCAGCACCTGCACCATCAACGGATGGTCGACCAACTTTTTCTGGAACACCATGCGGTGCTCGGCGTGGTGGATCGCGTGTGCTAGCGCCAAGCGCATGAGACCGGCTGACGCAACGGCACAGTCCAGTCGCGTGTGCGTGACCATCTCGATAATTGTGGCGACACCCTTGCCCTCCTCGCCGATGGCACGTGCCCAGCAACCATGAAACTCCACCTCGGACGAGGCATTTGACCTATTGCCGAGCTTGGACTTGAGACGCTGCAAGTGCAGCGGGTTGATGCTGCCATCGGGCAGAAAGCGGGGCATGAGAAAACAGGTGAGCCCGCCCGGCGCTTGCGCAAGCACGAGGAATGCATCCGACATGGGCGCGGAGAGGAACCATTTGTGGCCGGTGATTGTGTACTCTGCGCCCGGCCCGCCAGCGCCAATCGGCTCCGCCTTGGTGGTGTTGGCGCGAACATCCGTACCACCCTGCTTTTCGGTCATGCCCATGCCGAACGTAACGGCAATCTTGTCGTCTGCGGGCACGAAGCGCGCATCGTAGCGCCGCGACACAATCTTGGGGATCCACTCCTCGGCGATCTCGGGTTGCAACAGCAGAACTGGCACGGCTGCATTCGTCATGGTGATGGGGCAGCAATGACCCGCCTCCATCTGGGCAGCCATATAGAAGGCACCAGCGCGGGCTACATTGGCATCGGGCGGAGGTAAACCTCCTCCCGTCGCAAGATGCGCCCAAACAGAAGAGTGCAGTCCCTCCGCGCAGCTCGTCTCCATGCAGGCATGATAGGCGGGATGAAAAATGACAATATCGCGCCGCCGCCCCTGGCGATCGTGCGTTTCCAACTTGGGCAGGTGTTCATTCGCCAGGCGCCCCTGCTCGAACGCCTGTGCAGAGCCTGTTACCAGGCCGAAAGCGGCCAGTGGCTTGGCGGCGTCTCTGCCGCCTTCACGCCTCACAGCCTCTTGGAGCGCCGTGTCCGAGGTGAACAAGTTCACGTCCTCGAGCGGCGGCGGCTGGTTTATTACCTCGTGCGTCGAGAAAGGCCCGGCCATGGTGCCTTTCCTCCCAATTCGGCTGGTTAGAATCTTAACGCTAACAAGTTCCGCGCAGCGAAGCACGCATCTGGCGCAAGCAGCACTTGCCGGAGGGCGTGACTCCCCTTATAGAAACACCTTTAATGACTAGCGCCGCTCCCAAAGTCGAGACATTACACTTCCCGCATCGCCATCTCCTCACCTGTGAGGGGCTGAGCGTGAGCGAGATTAATTTTCTTCTCGACCTCGCCGACAAAGCCGCCGACGCCAATCGTCAATCGGGAAAAAAGCGCGATGTTCTGCGCGGGCGCACCCTTATCAATCTATTCTTCGAGGCCTCGACAAGAACGCAGGCCTCCTTCGAGCTCGCCGCCAAGCGCCTGTGCG
>JAUWCP010000057.1 GCA_030609245.1 Hyphomicrobium sp. | reverse complement strand
CTCGTGCTTTTCGCGATGGGATTTTCGGGACCCGTTGCCGATGACCTCGTGAAAGAGCTCGATCTAGAGATCGTGCCGCGCGGCCGCTTCAAGGGACTTGATGCCGACGAGCAGGACTACAAGGTCTCTGGCCGCGAGAAGGTCTTTGCGGCGGGCGACATCCGCCGTGGGCAGTCGCTCGTCGTGTGGGCGATCCGCGAAGGGCGGCAAGCTGCGCACGCGATCGATAAGTTCCTGATGGGGTCGACGACCCTGCCGCGCTAAGCGCGGACCGGACACATTTCAGGCAGGTGGCCTTCGCGTTGCGCGCGCCGATTGCCGTTACTGACGGCCGGACTTAGCGCTTGCTTGAGCGCCGTTCGCCCATTTTCTTCAGCACCGGCTTTGATTGAACCTCAGCAGTCTCTTGCGGCTTCGGCCAAGAGACATCGTCTGCACGGCCTGGTCTCGGAGTGAGCCGCTCACCCTTTTCGAGCACGCGGAAGTACGGCGTTTGTGTCGGCGACGTTTTGTGCCGCCCCGCTCCCGCACTGACCGGAGGAATAATCGAGCTCATGACCGTCAGCCCGCCAGAGATTTGGTCGACCAGAACATCGCCCATCTGCGAGGGGCGATCTGGTCTCTCTTTGCGCGTCACCAACGCAATGACGGCGGCGGAGATGGCCGGCCGGACCAATTCAACCGTTACGACCTCTTCCAGCCCGTTTTGGTTGCGAACCTTGAGGTCGACCCTGCCGTGATCGGCCTTTTGCCCGCCAGCATCTCCAGGTGCACCCGCGGCGCTTCTGGCTTTCTTGCCCGAACGCTTTTCTTTACTCTTGGCGTCCTCGGCTCTTAAGCGCGCCCTGTTGGGATTGATCCTTGCTTGCTCAGCTGAGCTTCCGGCGAGCGGAATGGCTCGCTCTCGACGCGCTTGCACGAGGTCGCGCTTAAGCTCCCGCTGGACGAAATGGGCGAGCTTGCGATAGCCCGCATAGGTAAAGTGCACACCATCGGAGTCGCGCAGGCGCCGGATCCTGCCAGTGACATCGGGGCCGTATGGGCTGTAGCCGCGACCGTCGTCGACGAAGCTCGCATACGCATCGATGAAGCGGACACCATTCAGATAGGCGCGCTCGCGAATGATGTCGTTCATCAGTCGCGCACGCTCATTGTCACGCCAGCGCCTCATGTTCGGCAATCCGACCCAATACACAGCTCGATTGCCTTGCTTCAGGGCTTTCATCAGACGGTCCACTCGCTCGGCGTACATCTTGCGCCACTTTTCGTTACGCGAGCGCAACCGCTTACTGCTGAGGCTAAACCGATCCTGGGCCCCCAGCATAACGATGACAATGTGAGGCCTGTCGCCGGCGAAGGCCGACTCGATATTGGCTAGGTCACTCGTAGACCTGCGGCGCATGAGCCCGGCTAAACTCCATCGCCTACGCTGGATGTTGACACGTGCACCGCCGGCAGTGGGCTCAAGCATGCCATTGAACAGCCCATCGGCGAACCAGTCGCCCATCACCTGTACCTGGTAGACATCGTTGGCGGGGAACGGCGTGATGAAGCTGCCACGGAACCCGCCCTCCTGCCCCGAGGCCGCCGTTGCCAAGGCAATGGCGAGAGCCGATAGGATTGTTGTGACGAAGGCGCGTTTCACATTCGCTCCTGAGAGCTTGCATCAGCCACTGCTCAGCTTGCGCTAAGCCGGCGCAGCAGCATTTTCCCTGCTGCGCCGCTTAAGCACAAGACGTAAACATGGCCCCACTGCGGCGCAAGAAGCGGCACGCTTTTTCCTCTGGGGAGGAAACGCGCCTTGCACAAGCAGCCTTATTAGGCGGCTTCTGCTTTCTTGACGCTCTTGTGGTGCACCGGCACCTGTTTGGCGCGTGCGGCCCGCCAGCTGCGGTCCTCGAGCTTCGAACCGCGATGATGTGTCGTTAAGACCACATCCTCGGCATCGAATGCCTCGCAAAGAACCTCGACGCAGTTCTGCGGTTTCGCATCGCCGCACATAAACACATCGAGTGCCGCATAGTTGGCTTCGGGCCAGCTATGAATGGAGATGTGACTCTCCGCCAGCACGGCGACCCCGGAAACGCCGCCATTGGGTGTGAAGTGATGCAAGTGAATGTGCAATAGCGTTGCGCCTGCTACGGCCACACATCGCTCTAGCGTTCGCTTGATGTGCTGAATGTCATCAAGCCGTCGGGCGCCGAATAGATCCACTAACAGGTGGGTTCCAGCGAACCGAACGCCATCGCGCTCGATGAAGAAATCCTTCCTATCTTCGTGCGCCACTCGCGCAGCTTCACGACGATCTTCCTCTTGGGCGGTGCTTGAACGAGTCAAGTCCATCCCCAATTGGAAGAGGGTGTCATAAAAGGCCATTTGACCCTCCCCAACCAGTAGACAGATGTGACCCGCCCGCTCCTTACCTTTGGGGTGTAGGAATTCCTCTACCTTAGGGGCAGGTGGACGAACGGAGAGGGGTCATATGAGGCACACCCCCCTCTTGCGCAAGGAAAAAAGTGCCCGCCGCACCAAAAAAAGTTTGCCACCATGTTCACGTGTTCTTAATCAGCCTCGCCGCCGCCGAATCAAACAAGGCCGGTGACGGGGACCGCGCCGATTGGCGCGCTCTTCTGAGCGCGCAAGTTAGCGACCCAAAAAACCGTCCAACAGCTTCTGCGCTTTGGAGGGGCCGCCATCCTTGCCCTTGCCGAAGAGATCGTCGACGATCTCGCCTGCATCCTTGCCCTCAAAATTCTTGCCGAGCGATTTCACCGCCTCAACCGTGCTTTCGCTATTGAGGGCGCCGGCAATGTCGGGCGCGATGTCGGGATTATCCCACGAGCCTGTGATGTTTACGGGAATCTCGATGCCGCTCAAGTCCGTTTGCCCACCCTGGCCGGATAGGCTCGCGACCAGCTTGGGGATCACCTGGTAGTCCAACGTGCGCTGAGGCAGGTTAACGGTACCGGCGCCCGTGGCACGCAACAGCGGACTTGATAGCTTCAGATCTTTGTTCTCCGCGATGCCGTTCGTGATGTTGAAGCTTGCCGTCAGGGCGCTGAAGTCGGTCTTATCAGTTGGCGAAGTGGAAAAGTCCGGGAATTCACCTTGCGACAGGTCGCGCAAGGCGCCGCCCAAGTTGAATCCGACGAGCGCGCCATCAGAAACAGTGAGGTCGAACTTACCGCTAAGCGAGCGCACGATCGCAGCCTCACTTCTGCCGGTACCCGCCAGCGATAGTGTGAAATTGCCCGTGCCTTCGAGCCAATCCATGCCGGCCACGTCATTCAGCAGAGGCCGGGCCGCAACGCCAGAAAGCGCAAAATTCGCGCCCAGCACCGCAGCATCCCCTGTCCCGTTCAGCGTGACAACGCCATTTCCGCGTCCCTTGTAGAGTTTCACGTCGTTAAACGTCGCCTTGACGACGCGATCCTTGAGCGCCACGACGAGCTGCGTGGAGTCCAGTTTGATATCGCCATAAGAGAGCTGCACGACGGACAGGTTGGCGTTGGCGTCGACAAGATCCAGAAGCGCCAAATCTAAAGGTTGATTGCTCCATCCAGCCCGCTGTGTGTACCCCCTCACCTGGGGCACGGAGCGCTTCAGCAGGTCCTCGATAGATTTCGGCTCGGACGATTTAGGCGCAGCACGCGGTGCAGCAGGGTCGCGCCGTGCGCCCGCCGATGCCCTGTTGCCCGTATCGTCGGCGACATAGTTGGAAAGGTTGAGGCCGGAGACCTTGAGATCCGCCACCACGTGCGGGCGCGCACCTGACAAGGCGACGGCGACCGTACCCGTCGCCGTTGCGCCGTCGAGCGCAACTTTGGCCTGAGAAAGGCGTACGACCTTCTCTGTCGTGGTGAGCTGTCCAGCGAGCGAAAGCTCGCCGAAGCCGGACGCCCGCGGAAGCTCTGTGCCAAGCCATTGCGCGAGCGCGCGCAGCGAGTCGGCCCTGCCGTCGACGGCACCTTCCAGCTTGAAAGCGCTCCCCAGCGTTACCGAGCCATCGTAGCTGAGGTTGATCGGCCGGCTGGAAACCGTCAGCGCGAGCTTTGCTGGACGCGCTTCGAGCAGTTGCTGCGGCGACGTCAGCTTTCCATCAAACCCTATTTTTTCCTTGGACCAGACAAGGCTGCCTTTCGCACCCAAAGGCTGCGAAAGGGAGGCGAGATCAAAACTTGCGTTGATTGCACCGACTTGCGCGTTGCTGCCGTCTCGCTCGTCAGTGTAGCGCACGGTCCCATTGACGATGCGAATATCGCCGAGCACCAGTTCTGAGACCGGGCTCTTGACCGCTGACCCGCCCGTCGTACCACCCGCAAGAAGCCTTTGAGCCAGCTGCTTCTCGACAAAGCGTTTCGCTCCGGTCGAAAAATCCCGCATCGTGTCTTGCGCCGGAACGACCTCGGCGAACCTTATGGGCCGCTTGGGTTCTTGCGCGGCCATGTCCCAGCTGTTTTGGCCGTTGCGATCGACCCGAAGTTCAAACACCGGATCGTAAAGTACGAACTTGTCGACCACGATCTCCTGGCGCAACAGCGGCAGCAGGCGAACACCGATGTCGAGTTTGGAAATCTTCACGAAGGGCGGACCGCCCATACCGGGTGGCGCCGACAGAGAAACGTCGCTAAGGCGCACGCCAAGTGTCGGGTAGAACGTCACAGAGGGCCGCCCCGCGATGCGCAGGTCGCGGCCTGTCTCCGCCTTCACGCGTGCAATAGCTTCACTGCGGATGAAGTCGATCGGCGGCGATATAATGAAGAATGTGACGATGCCGACCGCGACCGCCAGCAGACCAATCGCGCCATAGACGAGACCGACCATGATCGGCGAGCTTGCACGCTGCGCGGTACGCCCGCGGACTTGTTGGGTGTGTGGGGGCATGCGCCGATCCTCGAAGTGACGATAGTCCTCTTGAGGGTAAGGCGGTCCGCCGGGCCGCTGCGAATGTGTCATCGTCGATCTCGAAAAGCTGCCATTGCGCTATGCGAACCAGGCTTACAACAGAAGACTCGCAAAGGTCTCGGGCGTCGGTAGGGAGCGATTGTGTCATCGCGTCGCCGCGGGCGGAAACGGACGGGGGAGGTTTTTCCGGCGATCCCCCTGAACGAGCGATTCGCTGTTAGCCTCAGTTGTGCCTCAAAGGGAACAGTCAGGCGCTCGACCAGCAACTATAAGACCCAATACGTTGACCAAACGCGCCTTTTATCTGGTCAACACGACAGTTTGGTAACATAGTCTCGCAGTGCACGCGTGCTTTGCTGCGCTGCAGCGAAGGGGGGCACCGGGATAATGCACTACTTTGCCTATGAATTCGCCCACGCGATCCTCTCTCCTATGCGCGTCGGCGCCCACGGAATGCGCAGCGCGCTCGAGTGGCCCTTTAATCCCCTGAGATTGACACCAATGGCACGCCATCTCACGGCGGCCTTCGAGGTATTCGAGAACATCACCCGGCGCTACGGCAAGCCGGAATTCGGCTTAAAGACGACGCGCGTTGGAAACGTCGACGTGCCGGTCCGCGAGCACGTTGTCGCACGAACACCATTTTGCGAGTTGTTGCACTTCGAGCGCGAGGAAGCCGCCACCGGTCCGCGCTCCGACCCGAAGGTGCTGATCGTCGCGCCCCTTTCGGGCCATTACGCGACGCTTCTGCGCGGCACTGTCCAGGCAATGCTGCCCGACCACGAAACCTACATCACCGACTGGACCGACGCGCGTGACATTCCTTTTGCCATGGGCCGCTTCGACCTCGACGACTTTATCGATCACGTTATCGACTTCATCAGGTTGATTGGTCCCGACACGCATGTGATTGGCGTGTGCCAACCGGCAGTTCCGGTTCTGGCCGCCGCCGCGCATATGGCGGGCATCGACGATCCCTGCCAGCCCGCATCCATGACGCTGATGGGCGGTCCTATAGATACCCGGCGCAACCCAACAGGCGTCAATCAACTCGCTGAATCGCGCAGTCTGGAATGGTTTGAGCGTACCGTGGTTGGTACCGTGCCGTTTCCGCACGCCGGATTCATGCGGTCAGTCTACCCAGGCTTCATGCAGCTTACCGGCTTTATGACGATGAATCTCGAGCGCCACATGAACGCGCATGTCGATCTGTTCAATAACCTCGTGAAGGGCGACTGCGATTCCGTCAAGCAGCACCAGAACTTCTACGACGAATACCTGGCCGTTATGGACCTAACCGCCGAGTTTTACCTGCAGACGATCAAGACGGTGTTCCAAGATCATGCGCTGCCCAAAGGTACGATGACCCACCGTGGTAAGCTGGTCGACTGCTCGGCCATCCGTGACACCGCGCTGATGACAGTCGAAGGTGAGCGCGACGACGTGTGCGGGCTGGGCCAGACCGAGGCGGCGCACGACATTTGCACCAATATCCCTGCGCACCAGAAGGTGCATTACATGCAAGAAGGCGTCGGCCACTTTGGCATCTTTAATGGTACGCGTTGGCGCACCGAGATCCAGCCGCGCATTCGCGAGTTCATCCGTACCATTGAGTATTCGCGCGGGTCACTGCCAACCGATAAGCGCTACCCGCGCCGCTCGCGGCACGTCGAGATCGCAATCTCGCCGGTCTGATCGCTAAGCGCACCCCGGCACTCACCCAGCCGTCCGCGCCAAAATCATCGCCTTTGTGAAACAGACACCAAACATGGGCGGCAGACCAAGAGCGCCCGAATTAATGCGCCGCTTCCCAGTTTTCGGCAGCTTTTGCGTCGACGCGGATCGGTACGCTGAGTGAAACCGCCGGTAGAGCCGCGCCTTCCATCACCTGCGCCACCGTCTTCAAGGTTTTGTGAACTTGCGCGTCCTTCACCTCGAACACCAGCTCATCGTGCACCTGTAGGAGCATACGAGCGGAGGTGAGACCAGCCTCTGCCAGGGCATCGGGCATGCGGATCATCGCGCGGCGAATGATATCGGCGGCAGAGCCCTGAATCGGCGCGTTGACTGCGGCGCGTTCCAGAAAGCCACGCATGCCAGGATTGCGCGTGTTGATCTCAGAGTAATGGATGCGCCGGCCGAAGATCGTTTCCACGTAACCCTGCTCGTGCGCCTGCCTTTTGGTTGCGTCAATGTAGTCGCGGATACCAGGAAAACGCTCAAAGTAGGTCTTGATGTAGGCGGCTGCTTCTTCTCTAGAAATTCCGAGCTGGTTGGCGAGCCCAAAAGCAGAGATGCCATAGATGATTCCAAAGTTGATGGCCTTGGCGCGCCGGCGCACATCCGGCGTCATGTCCTTCAACGGCACGGAGAACATCTCCGATGCCGTCATCGCGTGAATGTCCACGCCGTCATCGAATGCTTTCTTGAGCTGCGGAATGTCTGCGATGTGCGCCAAAACGCGCAGCTCGATCTGGCTATAGTCGGCCGAGACGAGCTTCATGCCCTTCTCAGCGACGAACGCGGTGCGGATTTCGCGCCCTTCCTCGGTGCGCACGGGAATGTTTTGCAGATTGGGATCAGAGGAGGCGAGCCGCCCGGTCGTGGTTGCCGCAAGCGAATAGGAGGTGTGGATGCGCCCCGTCTCCGGGTTGATGTAGCCCGGCAGCGCATCGGTATAGGTGGAACGCAACTTTGTCAGCTGGCGCCACCCCAGCATCGTGTTGATCAGCTTGCGCGCTTCAGGCGGCAGTTCCTCGTTGGCGGCGAGGTCGTCGAGCAGACCTGCGCGCGTCTCCCATTGCCCCGTCTTGGTTTTCTTGCCGCCCGGCAATTGCAGCCGGTCAAACAGAAGTTCGCCGAGCTGACGCGGGGACGCAAGATTGAACTTGTGGCCGACGAGACCGTTCACCTCGTCCTCCAGCCGCGCACTTTCCTGCGCGAATTCGCTCGACAGACGTGCAAGGATGGTGCGGTCGACCATTATCCCAGCGCGCTCCATGTCGGCAATGATAGGAACAAGCGGCCGCTCCAGCGTTTCGTAAACCGTCGTTCTATGCTCCGCTGCGAGCCGCGGTTTCAGCATCATCCATAGTCGTAGTGTGACGTCGGCGTCTTCGGCCGCATACTCCGTCGCCTTGTCGATAGGCACTTCGGCGAACGACTTCTCCGATTTTTTGCCGGGCACATGCGCCATTACCTGGTCAAACGAAATGCAAGCATGGCCGAGGTGGCGCATGGCGAGCTCGTCCATGCCGTGGTTTCCTTTGCCCGCATCGAGCGCATACGACAACAGCATCGTGTCGTCGAGCGACGCAATGAAAACGCCGTGGCGCGCCAGCACGTTGTAATCGTACTTGAGGTTCTGGCCGATCTTCAGGACGGAAGCGTCCTCCAGCAGCGGCTTGAGCGCGGCAATCGCTTCTACAATAGGAACTTGCGGCAGCGTTTCGTCGTCGCCGAAGTCGAAGCCGGCCGTGCTCTTGCGGTGTGAAAGCGGCACGTAGCAAGCTTTGCCCGGCACCACAGCAAGCGAGAACCCGATGAGATCGGCGCGCATGGGATCGAGACCCGTCGTCTCTGTATCGAAAGAGACGCGGCCGGCTTTCTTAGCGTCGGCGATCCACGCATCGAGCCGTTCTAACGTGGTGATAGTTTCGTACTTGGTGCGATCGAATGGTGTCTTTACCGCCTCCGCCGCATAAAGCACGGCGGCCTCGGGTGTCTCCGCTGTACCCAGTTTCCCCGTCTCGCGGCTTGCTCCGCCCGCCTTTTTCGCCTGACCCACAACAGTCGAGCCAACGGACGTCTTTAGCGGCGCGGGCGGCTCGGTGCCCAGTGCAGCCGCAATGCGCCGCGTCAGCGTGCTGAACTCCATGCTTTGCAGGAAGGCGAGAAGCGCTGAGGGGTCTGGATCGTGCACGCCCAGCGCATCAGCGGGAACGGTTGTGGCCACGTCATCCCTGAGAGTCACCAATTCGCGTGACAGTCGTGCCTGATCGGCAAATTCAATCAGTCTTTCGCGCCGCTTGGGCTGCTTGATCTCTGAGGCGCGCTCCAAAAGCGTGTCGAGATCGCCGTACTCGTTGATCAGCTCGGCCGCCGTCTTGACGCCGATGCCAGGCACGCCCGGTACATTGTCGGTCGAGTCGCCCGCAAGCGACTGCACGTCGATAACCTTATCGGGCGGTACGCCGAACTTCTCGATGACCTCTTCGCGGCTGAATTTCTTGTTCTTCATGCCATCGAACATGACGACGCCGGGGCGCACGAGCTGCATCAAGTCCTTGTCCGACGAAATGATCGTTACGTCGCCGCCGTCATCGACCACCTCGCGGGCATAGGTGGCGATCAGATCGTCGGCCTCGTAGCCCTCCTGCTCGACGCAGGCGACGTTGAACGCTTTGACCGCATCGCGAATAAGCGGAAACTGAGGAACAAGCTCTTCGGGCGGTGGCGGACGGTTCGCCTTGTAGTCCTCATAAATGTCGTTGCGGAAGTTCTCGCGCGCCGCATCGAAAATGACGGCGATGTGGGTCGGTGCTTCGGAGGCCTTCGACTCGCGCAACAGCTTCCACAGCATGGCGCAGAAACCATGCACGGCACCAACCGGCAAACCATCAGATGGCCGCGTCAAAGGGGGGAGCGCGTGAAAGGCGCGGAAGATGTAGCCCGAGCCATCAATGAGATAGACGTGGCTGCCCTTTGCGATCGGCGTTGCCTCGCCGGCAGGCACGCTCGCGATGGTGGCATTCTCGCTCTTGGCTTTGCTCTTGGGTTTGGTCATGGCGCGGGACTATATGCGCTCAGCGCGCGCCGGTCAGCCGCTACTGCAGCGACATCCAAACAAGAAGTTGGGGCAAACGTCGAGGGGGGCCTGCGGCGCAAGCCCCGTGTGATTGCCCGGGCGCAGCGGATCGGGTATCAAGAGCGCCCTGCCCAAGCACCCGTAGCTCAGCTGGATAGAGCGCTGCCCTCCGAAGGCAGAGGTCTCAGGTTCGAATCCTGACGGGTGCGCCATTTATACAATCAAATCAGCTCATTGCTGCGCATGCTTAGGCTCGCTATTGCCTATCCGGGAACGGGGAAGCATGGGGGAAGCAACCGACCCTGCTTCGCTGCATGTCCATGACGTGACACATTCCCGCTCAACTCCTTCAAAATATCCAACACAATCGTAGAGCATAAAAGGGAGTCTCGGGGGCCTTTCGACAGAGTGATGGACCACTGCTCTTTCTGATCGACGGGGGTCGACGTTTCCGCCGCGTCCATTGGAGAAAAACAATGCGTGTGTTCAACCCGCCCTCTGGCTTTACACCTCTACACGAAGCACGAAACAAACTTAGGCGCGCCATGCACGAGGGTATGCCTGCCTCCGCGGCAGTCGAGCGACTTCGAAACCAAGGGCTTGATGTTTCTGATCACAACCAACAATTGCGGCCGTCGAACTCCTGCGCAAAGCAATTATGTCCGGAGATCTCGCTGTCTACGTAGACTTTCCTCTATCCGCACGACCTAAACAGCTCTCGCCTGAACTCTGCCAGATCGCCATAAAACCCAAAGATGGTACGGTCTTGACGTTCGCCTATATTCCACGACATCCGAAGGCACCTTTTGACGTTTCCTGGTCCATTTTGAACCAACTCCCGCGGGTCTTGCTCCTCATCGAAGAGCAACGTTGCCATGACTGGAAGAATAAAGAAAAGCTGAAGAGAACATGGCCATGTCACGCGATCACAGCCAACACCAAGAAGCGGAGAGGTAGGCCTCGCAGGATTAAAGACGCCATCGAGGTTCTCAAGGAGCTGGATAAGCGAGGCGAACTTAAGAAGACGAGCGAGTTCAAGTCGTCATTGGCATACAAGCAGATCCATGATTTGGTGAAAAATGCGCGCCCATTTCTCAAAGATATCTGCCAGGAGACTGTACGTCAGGCCTGCATAGAAATTGGACTCGAATCCGCACGGTCCCGCCGCTCAGATCACTAGGCACTGTTGTCTCACTCTTTACAGTTGACCGGATGGCCATACTCCGTTGCCGCCTCTCGAACCTACATGTTTGATGGATTGCGGATCACCCTCTCTTTAAAGAATGCCCCCTTTGTAAAGAGTTGGAACGCAAAAAGATGACGCTGGCCCACTCGCAGGTGAACATGGGACCAGCGTCATGAGTCTACCACTCAGCCCTCCGGGGAGAGAGGGCTTGCTTCCGTGAGGGATGGCGGAAGGGTGGCGTCCACTGACGTGGGTAGCGATCGGCGCTGGTCAACACCGGCACAGTGCCGCAGCTCCCGCGAGACGATGTCCGCTTTACCCCCAAAAGCGGACATTCTGTGAGGCTAC
>JAUWCP010000292.1 GCA_030609245.1 Hyphomicrobium sp. | reverse complement strand
ACCCAGGCGAGCGTCACGAACACCAGCCCCGTCATCCGCGTGAGCAGCGCCAGCGCGATCACCACATAAAACAGCATCGGGGTCTCGAGCTGGTTCTGGAAGCAGTTGCCGATCTGCATTGCGCGCTTGGGCCACATGGGCTCGCGCAAGGAGACGTCGGTGAATTTCACCTCCCCGCTTTTGATCGCCCCCACGCGATGGCTCCACATCCACGACATCAGCACGAACGTCAGCGTCACCTGTACGAACACCGGGATTAGCAAGCTTGTGACCGACATGGGGCGTTAGCCTCCTTATCTGAGAAGCCGGCGGCTGCGCATTGCGCCAAGCTCACGCGCGGCCTGGATAGTTGGGGGTTTCGCGCGTGATCAACACGCCGTGCGTATGGCTTTCATACACGGAGGCTGGAGAGACGCGCACGAACTTCGCCTTTTCGTGCAGCTCGGCCAGTGTGCGCGCGCCCAGATACCCCATGCCCGCACGCAAACCGCCCAGCAACTGATGCACCACCGCGTCGGCCGGCCCCTTATAGGCCACCTGCCCCTCGATGCCCTCGGGCACCAACTTCAGCGTATCCTTCACCTCCTGCTGGAAGTAGCGGTCCGCTGAGCCGCGTGCCATGGCGCCGATCGAGCCCATGCCGCGATACGCCTTATAGGTGCGCCCCTGATAGAGATACGTCTCGCCGGGCGCCTCGTCGGTTCCCGCAAGAAGCGATCCGATCATCACGCACGATGCCCCTGCCGCGATCGCCTTGGGGATATCGCCCGAATAGCGAATGCCGCCGTCCGCGATGATGGGCACGCCGTGCTTGGCCGCTTCCTCGGCGCAATCCATGACGGCCGTCAGCTGCGGCACGCCCACGCCCGCCACGATACGCGTGGTGCAGATCGAGCCCGGCCCGATCCCTACCTTCACCGCGTCCGCACCGCAATCAATCAGCGCCTTGGTCGCCTCACTGGTTGCCACGTTGCCTGCGATCACCTGCACCCGGTTCGACAATTTCTTGATGCGTGTGACTGCTTCCAGCACCCGGCTCGAATGGCCGTGCGCGGTATCGACCACGATCAAATCGCATCCTGCCGCCATCAACCGCTCGGTGCGCTCAAACCCATCCTCGCCCACCGTCGTCGCTGCCGCCACGCGCAAGCGCCCTTCCGCGTCCTTGCACGCATGCGGGTGCTTCCTCGCCTTTTCGATGTCCTTGACGGTTATCAGCCCAATACAGTGGTAGTCCTCATCCACCACCAGAAGCTTCTCGATACGGTGATGGTGCAAAAGCCGGCGCGCGTCTTCTTGGGCAATGTCGCGCGGCACGGTGACCAGCTTCTCCTTGGTCATAAGCTCGGAGACCGGCTGTTCCTCGTTAGAGGCAAAGCGCACGTCGCGGTTCGTGAGAATGCCGACAAGCCGCCCCTTGCTGGCGCCGTTGCGCGGCGGCTCGACCACGGGGATGCCGGAGATGTGGTTCTCGTCCATCAGTTGCAGCGCCTCGCGCAACGTGGCCGTGGGGTAGATCGTCACGGGATCGAGGACGATGCCGGATTCGTATTTCTTCACCTGCGTCACGTGGCGGGCCTGCTCTTCCGGCTCCAGGTTGCGGTGGATGACGCCGACGCCGCCGGCCTGCGCAATGGCGATGGCAAGGCGAGCCTCCGTCACCGTGTCCATGGCGGAGGAGCAGATGGGGATATTGAGCTTGATCGACTTGGTGATGTGCGTGGAGACGTTGGCCTCGCCGGGCAGGACAGACGAGGCGGCCGGCACCAGCAGCACGTCGTCGAAGGTCAGGGCTAGCCCAGAATCCTTAGCGGTCGGGCTTTGGGCCATGCAAGCGGTCTCCTAAGGGCTGGGGCGACAAGGTTCGCGAGGCGCCGCAGCGGGAACGTTGTCGGCAGCCCTATACCACCTGAGTCGGCGGGATGGAAGGTGGAGGAGGGGGCACGGGCGCAGCACTGATCACATATTCTACGATGCAATGTCCGCTTTACCTCCGAACATGTTGCAAAACACCCGTTGAGCCTTGGCCCGAACCATGATTCCTTCGCTTCAGCAGGATCAGCCGGGGGGGGTAAGGCCATGATGGGGCGGCGGGAATAGGGCCAAGGCCAGTTTTTCTACGATTTCGATATGGAGCGCGTGATCCCCGATGATCACCTCGTGCGCAAGATCGAGGCCGTGCTCGACCTGGGCTGGGTCCATAGGGAGCTTAGGCCGTTCTACAGCCATACTGGGCGGCCCTCGATCGGCTGTGCCTGCGGGGTTTAAACGGCGCGAAAGACGAGGTGGCGTTTCTCCGAATCCGTCGCCCAATCGGCTTTAGCCTTCAGGCTTGGGCCTCTTCCTTGCCATCGTAAGTCTTCCTGGGAGAGATGAGAATGCTTCTGTCTCCGGAAGGAAAAAAGCCTCGGACAGCACGGCGGCTATCCGGGGCTAAGTATATTGCATGCGAGATGTGCGCGGTGGCACGCGATTTGAGTACCACTTGATGCTTTCCACTTCGTAAATCCTGCTCTCGTGATTATCCCGCATTCGCTTAAGTACGTTGGACCGCTTCGCGAATGGCGTCAAAGTACAAATCCAATGCAATCAGACGCATAGCTTAATGCTGCGCTTTTCAAGGTGAAGACGAGCACGCGAAATTAACGCCGACTGAATGAGTTCAACGCTAAGTCCGTTTTTCACAGTTTGCATTTGAATCAATGTTGAGACCTTCTTCTAAAGAAATAGTGGTCTTTTCCGATCAAAGTAATTCTCGGGTTTATTAACGTTTATCGGATTGGGCAGTCCATGTTTAAACGGTTTGGTCGCTTTTGTGATGACGTCTCCGGAACAGTAGCTGTGGTCACAGTTCTATTAATGTTATTCTTGGTTATTGCTATCGGAGTAGCAGTTGATTTCGGTCGGGGGGTCCATAACTACCACTCCATGCAAGACGCCGTCGATG
>JAUWCP010000153.1 GCA_030609245.1 Hyphomicrobium sp. | reverse complement strand
CACGGGTTTGCAAAACCGGTTGCAAAATTCTTGATCGGAGTCGAGCTAGGCGGTCACTAATCCATTGAAAACAATGGTGAGCCCGGATGGTATCGAACCATCGACACCCTGATTAAAAGTCAGGTGCTCTACCACTGAGCTACGGGCCCCCCAATGACGGCAAAATGCCCATCAGGCGGGCGCTTATACCTGATTGCGCCACTATAGCCAACCGGCTGACGTTGCCGCTGGCGGCGAATCGGAGGCATTCTCTCCGAAGCTAGCCCAGACCAACAAGATCAGCATGACGGGAAATCAGGTTCTTCGGAGACCGCGATAGGCTTTTGGGCTTCGGCCAAGCTCCGGCAGGGCCGATGAAGTGGTCAGCCATGCGGGAACTGTGGAAAGCATACCGAGGTGGCTTGCGCGGGCGCCCTGTCATCGAGAGATTTACTGCGTGGCCTCGCAGCGCCGTAAGCGGCGTGCGACTGGCATCGCCTGTCTACGCAAACTGAAGTGCTAAGCGATCGCCCAATGGAGGGACACCAATGATTACGAAGGAACAATGGGAACAACGCTTCATTGGTGCCTACATGGCGCTTGCCGATTGCGATGAAGCTGAGGCCGAGGAAGCCCTGCAAGAGGGCGTAAGCCTTGAGAGCCTCAACACTGATGACGATTGCCCCGTCGCGACGGCCCGCGAGCTTTGGGACGATGCTGAGGATGCCGACGAGGCCGACGAGGTCGTAGAGGCGGCAGAATAGGCACCAGCGCTCGCCGAGCCGTGTGAGAGTCCTTACATGCCGGTCGATGCCGGTGTCGCCACGTCAGCTATGCCCAGATTGTCGCGCGGATGGGAGCCCGTGTGTGCCTTACTGTGCGCCGTGGAGTTCGACCCGGCGATCGAGTTGCCAGAGATCATCGCGCCTGTACTTCGTTCGATCCACGGCAGAGAAGGGTTCGGTTTCGCCCTTCGGAATCAAATCCAACTGGCCCTTGTAACCGCCATCGCTGAGGAACCGCTCTATCGTATCCAAGCGTTGCATGGATAGGTCCAAATTGTACTCATGCGTCCCGCGTTCATCGGCGTGGCCCGTCAGTGTGACGGCGCCAAAATCCTTGAGCTGCAGGTATTCCAAGAGCAGCGCGCTCGCCCGGTGTCCTTCTGACGTAAGCGTGGCCGTGTCGTAGATGAAAGTCATGGGAACCGGAATTGGCGCCGCGGGCTCAGTCACGGCTGGAACGACGGCCGTCGAGCCGGTTTCGGCCTTCGCGTGAAGCTGAGGCCCAGTGCTGGAGGGCGTACCCACTGCATGTTCCGCGATGCTAGCTTGGGTTGGCTGGCTCCCAGAATCGCCGTTGGAGCCGTGTTGCTTTGCTTTTCTTCCCTTCGCCTCCTCGCGGGCTGCGGCTACCAATCCCTCAAAACGCTTCATCACTTCCATCGCCGGGTTAAGCCATGTCTCGCCGGTCGGTGCTGGCTGTTTTTCGCTGGAATTTCTTGAGACGGAGGTTGGGAGCGGCGTTCCCGCTTGTGCCGTCTGTACCCCGATGCGGAAACTGATCTGAGGGTCGGCGCGGGTAAACTTGTGCTCGGTCACGAGAACCCAATCCCCGTTGGCGTCCGCCTTTACCGTTGCGATGGCCTTGCCGTTCACCATAAGGGTCAGACTCTGGAAGGGGGCGGTATGGCCTGCAAACACAGACGGCCCATCCTGTGAAATTCGCGTGACATCGAGCTCTGTGGCCAGGGCCTCTTCTTTCCCGGCTTGCTCCACCTCGGCATCGGTCTTCTTTGCTGTTCGTGTTGATGCATCGTCAGCGGGGGCCGCAGGAGTTGAGTCCGGTTCAGGCGCCCGATCTTTTGTCATCTTCTGAAGATCGTTAAGGAGTCGCGGCAAGTGAGCAGCGCCAAAGTACATTGCGGACCCGGCGAGAAGCATTACGGCGATCACGATACACGTGCGAACCATTTGAGATAGCCTCGGGTAATCCAAAAAAGTGTGCGAAGCAGCCTCACCCTCATCAATAGCCATGCGCACTGCAAGGCAGTCGCTGGAGCAGGGTTAAGACGTTAGGAATTTCCGACGCCATAAACCTGCTTCTGGCACCTCGCGCAGCAGCCCGCTTGGCGGGACGATTTACTTTTTTCGGGCGGAGCAGACGCCAGTCATGCTCGTTTGCTCAATCCGCTTCAGAGCCAAAACGGACTGAGGGTCGAGCAGAGATTTCTCATGCGACTTCAGCCGGCCTAGGCGTGGAGAGTCTGGAATTCTCGTGCTCTGCGGTGACGGCGGTCTGGGCGGGATCGTCTTTCGGTTTGAGGCGTCATCGGGTTCATAGTGGTACGTGGCGCCGACTTGAGCATCCCAACCCTTTATGGGATCCCGCGTTCGTGGATCGGTTGCACCACGCAGATATTCCTCACTCCCGCGCGAAGGTGCGCTTTGGTGCAATAACAAATGAATGAAGTTGAGCCGTTGAACGGTTTGCCGTAAGGCAGTGGAGCCGCTAGATGGGGGAAGGGGCTTTTTCGGTGTGAGACGTGGCCTGCGTGAACGAACCTCCAAATCGATCGGGCAACACGCTCCGCGGTGACCGGCAAATTCCCGCCGTTGCCGAGATCGATGCATTTCTGTCTGAGCTGGTAGAAACCACCTTTGGGCCCTTAGTGGTTCTGGACGCACGATTTCACGTTGCGCGTGCCAATGCGGCGTTCCTTGAGGCCTTCCGGTTGACGACAAGCGAGACGCGGGGAAAGTCCCTCTTCAAACTTGGAAATCGTCAGTGGGACATACCGGAGGTGCGCCGCCTGCTTGGCGAGATCCTCCCGCAGCAGGGCGTTGTAGAGGGCTTTCGTGTCGATCATGATTTCGAGGCGCTCGGAAAGCGCAACATGCTCATCAATGCCCGACGTATCACCGTAGACAAGCAGCGGCCGCACATAGTTCTACTGGCCATCAACGACATCACGGAGCGTGAGGATTCCGACCGGCTGCTCGACCAGGTCATGGAACACCTGCCCGCGGTGGTGTTTCTGAAAAGCGCGAGCGATCTGCGTTTCGTGCAGGTTAACCGAGCGGCCGAACAATTTTTTGGTTATTCACGCAGCGAGATGATCGGCAGGAATGATTATGATTTCTTTCCCAAGGAGCAGGCGGATTTCTTCACGAGCGTCGACCGGGAAGTGCTCGCCAGCGGCAAGGTACGCGACATCGCCGAAGAGCCGATCCGGACGCGTGACGGAACCACGCACTATCTCAGGACCTCCAAGATCGTTCTGCGCGACGCGGACGGCAAGCCAACACATCTTCTTGGTGCTGCCCTTGACATTACCGAGCGCAGGGCGGCCGAGGAGCACATAAGGCTTCTGATGCGCGAGCTCGACCATCGCGTCAAAAACGTGCTTGCCCGTATTCCTGTCATAGCCATGTGTACGCGCGAAGGTAGCGGATCGATGGACGAGTTCGTCAAAGCGCTCGAAGGCCGCATTCAGTCCATGGCAAGCGCTCATGAGCTCTTGAGCCTTGCCCAATGGCACGGCGTGGCGCTCAGCGATATCGTCCATCGTGAGCTTGCGCCTTATGTGACGGAGAGCAATACGAATGTCGACAGTGCGCATATCGTGCTCTCCGCCGAGGCAAGCCAAGCCATGGCGATGGTGTTGCACGAGCTGGTCACTAATGCGGCAAAATACGGCGCATTGTCTATCCCGGGTGGCCACGTCTCGGTGCGCTGGAGCCGGGAGAAGGACGCCACTGGATCAGACCGCCTCCTGATCCACTGGGAGGAAACCGGGGGGCCGTTGGTAGAAGCTCCGAGACATTGCGGTTACGGTACAAGCGTGGTCCGCGATCTCATACCTTACGAAATTGGTGGAACCGTCGACCTCGTGTTCGCAGCCGACGGAGTTCGCTGTAAAATTGGGGTTCCATTCGGACCGAAGGGTGTGCGGCATGTGGATCCGTCTACCCGGTTTGGTGACGACGCGCCATAACCGAGGTCAACGTGGCACGAAGCTCGCGGGCCCGAAAGGGCTTCTGCAGGATTGCCGCAGCCTTGCTCTTAAGCGCTGGTACGTCTGTGTAGCCCGAAGCGATGATGACGCTGACGCCTTTATCGTTGAGCAGGTCGATGAGATCGTATGCGAGGCCGTCCTTTAGCCTAATGTCGACGATTGCGATGGGTGGTGCGTTCGACCCGATGAACTGCTTGGCCTCACCTGCACTCGCAACGGGACCAATGACGATCATGCCCCACGTCTGAAGCAAATCCTGCATGGCTTGGGCGGCATGCCAGGAGTCTTCAACGAGAAGCACCTTGAAACCCTTCAAATTTTCGGGTTTGGACAGCATGCCTCCTCCAGATTGGCGCGCCTGGGCGTGAATCGCAAAAGCAATGTAGGCGGATGATGTGATCGATGGAACCGTCGTCTGAAATTCCGTCATAAGAGATGCCCGCGTCCTTGCTTCGCTAGGCTGTGTTAGCGGAGTGGGGAGTTGTGCCGCTTGCCACAATCGCGGCAGAGCCGTCCGGTGCCGTGACATGACCGCGTATTAGCTCTATGAGCGGCGTCTAACTGCCAATGGGCGATAGGACCTCATGACTACCGACACCGTCGAAAAGAGCCCGCCAAATGCAGGGGCCGGCCACGCTGGCAGGCCAGAGGTTGCGCCGCAGGCGGCCCCCAAAGTCGGCTTCGTCTCTCTGGGTTGCCCAAAGGCGCTCGTTGATTCTGAACGCATCATCACCAAGTTGCGCGCCGAAGGCTACGCCATTGCACCCGACTACGCGGGTGCCGATGTTGTCGTCGTCAACACCTGCGGCTTCCTCGACTCCGCCAAACAGGAAAGCCTTGAGGCTATCGGCGAGGCGATGACTGAGAACGGGCGCGTCATCGTCACCGGTTGTTTCGGAGTGGAGGAGGAGCGTATTCGTGATGCCTATCCCGGCGTGCTTGCTGTCACCGGCCCGCACCAGTACGAGCAGGTCGTATCGGCCGTGCACGAGGCGGCACCTCCACTGCACGATCCCTTCCTCGATCTCGTCCCCGCAGAGGGCTTGCGCCTCACGCCGCGTCACTATGCTTATTTGAAAATATCGGAAGGCTGCAACAACCGCTGCTCGTTCTGCATCATTCCATCCTTGCGCGGAGACCTCGCCAGTCGCCCTGCCGCCAATGTGATGATGGAGGCAGAACGTCTCGTCAAAGCTGGCGTGAAAGAGTTGTTGGTCATCAGTCAGGACACCTCCGCCTACGGCCTCGACATTAAGTATGCGCAGAGCCAGTGGAAGGGCCGTGCGTTGCCGGCGCGTTTCCACGATCTGTGCGAGGCGCTGGGAGAACTCGGCGTCTGGGTGCGCCTGCACTATGTCTACCCTTACCCGCACGTCGATAGCGTTATCCCGCTGATGGCCGAGGGCAAGCTGTTGCCTTATCTCGACGTGCCCTTCCAGCACGCCTCGCCCGCCGTGCTGAAAGCCATGCGGCGCCCGGCCGCGCAGGAAAAGACGCTTGATCGCATTCGCCGCTGGCGTGAGATCTGCCCCGACCTTGCACTACGCTCGACATTCATCGTCGGCTTTCCCGGTGAAACGGAATCCGACTTCGTATTCCTGCTGGAGTGGATGCGCGAGGCGCGCCTTGCGCGCGTCGGATGCTTTCGTTATGAGCCCGTCGCCGGCGCCAAGGCCAACGATCTGCCGGGCGCGGTCCCCAATGAGGTCAAAGAAGAACGCTGGCACCGCTTCATGGCGGTGGCCCAAGAGGTGAGCGAGAAACGGCTTGCAGGCATGGTCGGCCGCGAGATCGACGTCATCATCGACGAGGTGGACGAGGAGGGCGCACTTGCGCGCTCACAATGGGATGCGCCCGAGATCGATGGCAGCGTGTTCTTGAACGGTGAGGCGAGCGTGCAAGTCGGCGACATCGTCAAGGTCCGCATTGCCCATGCTGATGCCTATGACTTGTGGGGCGAGCGGGT
>JAUWCP010000117.1 GCA_030609245.1 Hyphomicrobium sp. | reverse complement strand
GCGGCTTCGACAAGACCGAAAACTTCGGGTTGCAGCGTGTCGTCGTTGGCGATGACCTCCAGCTTCACCCAATCTGTGCCGAACACCTCGCGCGCCATGTGCGCGGTGGTGATCGCTTCCTTCGCGGTGCGACACCCCGCGGTGTTGGGAAGCACGCGTGCGCCGGTCGCCTCAATCAGTTCTAGGAAACGCTCGCCCTTGCGCCCGCGTGCCTGCTCGCGCCGCAGCGCGACCGTGACGATGCTCGCGCCGGACGCCTCTACCGCACGAGCGAGGACGTCAGGTGAGGGATACTGCGCGGTGCCAAGCAGGAGCCGCGAGGCAAGATCTACGCCGTAAAGCGCGAACGGCTTTTGCGGCTTGGCGTGCGGTTCGATAACGTTCATGGACATAAACTCTTAGCCGCCGTGACGCGGGGAGACGATCTCGATTCTGTCACCCGGAGCAAGCTGCGTTGCGCCACGCACGCGCGCGGGCACAAAATCACCGTTGCGCGCCGTGGCCACGCGCGCATCACCATGACCCAGCTCGGCCACAAGGGCGGCCAAGGTCGCGGCCTCGGTGGTGACCGGGACGCCATTAACGAGAATATCACTGCAAGACCTGGTCTCGACGGCCAAGGGATGCTCCTGCGCTTTGGGGCTTCTGGCTTATGCCCCCAATTCAACAGCTTTCGCCACCAAACCTCAAGGCACGCGAAAATTGCCTATCAAAAGGCGATAACCGTCCCATCCTTTCAGTGGCTCCCAAATCGCCACGCGTCGGCTAGACTGGCCGCTGCCAAACATGCGGCAGGCCGTGCGGAAGTGGCCCTGGAGTAATAGCCACGTGAGCGACGCGCAACAAAGCCTTGCGACTACGCGACAGCGGGCGTTCGATATCCTCGAGCACGGCCGCCGCCGGGACGTTGCGTCACGCATTCTCGACTGGATCCTCGTCGGGCTCGTCATCGCCAATGTGACGGGCACACTGGTTCAGACCATTCCCGAAATCGAGCAAGCCTATGGTGAGGAGTTGCAGCTGCTTGACCGCATCTGCGTGCTTGTCTTTGCCATCGAGTATGCCGCACGCCTTTGGGTGGCGCCCGAGCATCCCCTGCTGCACTCTCTGAGCCCAACGCGGGCGCGATTGTGGTTTGCAGCCACACCGATGATGGTCATTGACGCATTGGCGTTCGTGCCGTTCGTACTCGAGCTTTTGTTCCCAGGCGTCGCCGCGGTGCGGCTCACGCGGCTCGTCCGCTTCTTGAAGCTGGCCCGGTACTCACCAGCACTTACCACGATCGGCCGCGTGGTCGCGTCGGAACGGCGCGCATTATTGGCCTGCGTTGTCATTCTCGGCGGCGTCATGATGGTGGCCGCAGCGGCCATGCACGTTGTCGAAGGTCACATCCAGCCCGACCGGCTCGGCGATATGTCGAAATCCATGTGGTGGTCTGCGGCCATGCTTGCCAAGATCGGTGGCGGCGAGCTGGAACCTCTAACTGCAACGGGACGCATAATCGCGGCTATTACCGTGATGCTTGGCATCTTTTGCTTTGCATTGCCTGTTGCGATCATCGGGCGTGGCTTTTACGAGGAGATTCGCCGCAGGGACTTCGTGGTGACCTTCGCTATGGTCGCGCGCGTTCCCCTGTTCGCCCATCTCGACGCGGCATCAATTTCCGATCTCGTTGGCATATTGCAAGCACGCACTGTGCCGGCAGGAACCGTCATCATCCGCAAAGGCGAGCCGGGCGATTCCATGTATCTCATTGCCAGCGGTACGGTTCAGATCGATGCCGCCGACGGCGAGGTCCGGCTGCACGAGGGCGACTTCTTTGGAGAGATGGCACTGCTCACGCGCGAGCGGCGCATAGCAACAGTGACGACCATCAAGTCGACCGACCTCCTGGTTCTGGATTGTGATGATTTCCACCGCTTTATCGACCGCAACCCGGACGTCGCCGCGCAAGTGCGTGCGGTCGCGCAGCAGCGCAAGAGCGGGCCCGTCGCACACACTGACTAGCAGAGTTTCAAACCACCTCGACCAGCGCATTGGCATGCGCACCACTTTCCAAGTACTCGGCAACGGCCTTAGCGAGCACCGGCGCCAACAGGTAGCCGTGGCGATAAGCACCGTTCACGAAGATGTGCCGTCCACCTTCACGCACGATCACGCGCGGCATATTGTCGGGAAACGCAGGGCGCACCCCGACGCCGATTTCTAGGATCTCTGCCTCTGCGAATCCCGAATGCAGAGCATATGCCCCTCCCAGCAATTCCAGCGCCGAGCGCACCGTGACGGGGCCATCGTCCTCCGTTTCAATAACCGTTGCGCCGATCATATAGCGCCCGTCACCCCAGGGCACGACATAGAGAGAATGCCGCGGATGCAGGAGTTGGATCGGGCGGCGCAATGTGACTTCGCGCGAGCGCACGATCAGCCGCTCACCACGCACACCGCGCAGATTGGCAAGTGCATCGCGTGCGGCAAGGCCGCGGCAGTCGACGATTGTGTCTGCGTCCTTGGGCGGCACGCTTACGCCGAATAACACATCACTGCCAGCACCGCGCACTTCATCAAGCAGGAACTTCATCGCTGCCGGAGCTGCCATGTGCGCTTCGTCGGCGAAATAAAGTGCCGAAGCAAAACGCCCGGCGAGCTCAGGTTCCAAATGTGCAAGCTTCGTTGCATCGAGTGTCTCGTGGCCTTGCGTGTCGCGCGTGAAGCGTTCCAAATCAGAGCGATCGCGTGCGCTCGCAACGACGAGCCCGCCTGAGCAGGACAGATCCGGGTATGCGGCACGCCACAAGGTCAAGCCCTCGCGTCCCAACCTGCGGAAAATCGGCGGATAGGATTTTGCCTCGCGGGCCGGCGCCAGCATGACACCGCCATAGAGGCTTGCTGCATCCACAAATGGCTCCGCGCTCGCCTCGATAAGGCGTACGCGATGGCCACGGCGCGCAAGCGTCAAGGCTTGCCAGAGGCCAAAGACGCCAGCGCCGACAACAATGATAGAGAGCGAAGTCATGAGCTTTGTGTCATCCGTTGTGGGCTTAGGGCTTTGCACGACGCGATGGCGGCCTCAATCCCCAAGCACGACGCCCTCGCGCCGCTGGTCCGCCCCGCCTTGCAACTGTCCATCACGGTTTGAGACGATATGCACGCCAGAATTCATCAGCGCTGGCGCGATGCGATGCCCAAGCGCCTTTAGCTTCAGTGCGGTCCAGACCGCATCGCCATCGAGCTCGATCTCGAAGCCGTAACCGCGATTGCCGAAATTCAACAGATCCGCGGCCTGCTGCGCGTCCATGCCCCAATCGATGAGCGCAACGAGCGACTTGACCAGATAGAGGATGATACGGCTCCCGCCCGGTGAGCCCAGTACGGCTTCCACCTTGCCATCCTTGTTGAAGACAATCGTGGGCGCCATGGAGCTGCGCGGGCGCTTGCCAGGCCCCACCGCATTAGCGATGGGCCTACCTTGTGCGCCGGTCGGCCGGAAGGAAAAGTCGGTCAGCTCGTTATTCAAAAGAAAGCCGGCCGCCCAGATATGCGAACCAAACGCGCCCTCGATGGTCGTCGTCATGGAGACGGCATTGCCTTGCCTGTCAATTATCGAGATGTGGCTAGTGCCGACGTTTTCCATCGTTTCATCACGACCGAACGACTGCTTGCCGAGACCGGGAGGCTCACCAGGTTTTGGCCGCTGCATGGCGCGCAGAGGATCGATCAATACGCGGCGTGTGTCGAGATAGCCTGGATCAAGGAGCCCGCTGGGGATGTCAACGAAATCTGGATCGGCGATGTAACGGTTGCGATCGGCATAGGCGAGCTTTTCGGCTTCCGCGATGAGATGCAGCGCACGTGTTGACATGGCTGCGTCGGGCCCTTGGCCCAGATCGAACGGCTCCAACAGCTTCAGTGTTTGCGCGACGGTCACCCCACCAGACGATGGAGGTCCAATGCTGCAGATCGTACGCGCGCGATAGGAAAAACACAGCGGCTCACGTTCTTTGACGTCGTAATCTGCCAAATCTTGAAGCGTCATGCCCCCTGGCGCAGTGGGCGCGCCGTCCACCGCCGTGACGATCGCCTCGGCGATGGAGCCGTCATAGAAACCATCAGCACCGTCTGCCGCGATGCGCCGCAACGTTGCCGCGAACTCCGGGTTCTTAAGGAGATGCCCGATGGGCCATGCATTGCCCGCGCGGGTAAAAAAGTAGCGGCGCGCCGACGCTACGAAGCTTTCAGGACCCTGCCATCTCAGCATGAGGTGCAATCGCGGTGAGACCTCGAAACCTTTCTCGGCAAGGCTAATTGCCGGCTCGAATAGCCTCGCCCAAGGCAGTTGTCCGTTTGCCTGATGCACGGTTGCGAGCAAGCGCACGAGACCGGGCACCCCAACGCTTAGGCCAGAGCGGGCCGCCTTTTTGAACGGCATTTGTCTGCCGTCGACAAGAAACCGGTCGGGGCCGGCAGATGCGGGCGCCGTCTCGCGACCATCGTAGGCCTTGAGCGAACTGGTTTGCGCATCCCAATGCATCAGGAACGCACCGCCGCCGATCCCCGATGACTGCGGTTCCACGAGATTCAAGACGAGCTGCGCGGCAATCGCTGCATCAACAGCGGAGCCGCCCGCTCGCAGCATCTCGAGTCCAGCCTCGGCAGCATAGCGATTGGCAGCCGACACCATGTGCTGCTCTGCCACCGCAAGCGTTTTCTCCGCGGTGCCTGTCGCCGTTTCCGGCGCGCTGCGCGTGTTTTGGGCGGACGCGGATGAAACGGTGAGAAGAGCGGCAAACACGAGGATGCTCGCAACTCTCCTTCGACTCCACCTCAGCGGTTGCGGGGCGGAACGGGGTGTTGTGGCATCGAGCATGGAGATCGTCTTTGTGGCGCAAGCGACGTTCTTTATCGGGGTAACGGGCGGTCCTGTCGAGTGTGATGGATCCAGCCCGCGCAACCGGCAACCCCAACCCTCCAAATGCTCGTCACAGGCGTGTCATTATTGGGAGGGCATTGCGTTCGCAACCGCTTCTGACCATAGAACGCCGTGGCTCCGATAAAATCGCTTGTAGAAAGTAGGAACTCATGTTCGCAACGTCCGCACCGCGTATCTTGAAAGCAGTATTCTTTGCCGCTAGCGGCTTCGTGCTCGGCGCTGGCATCATGTTTTGGAGCGCCAATCGCGGAGATGCACTCGAAGAAGTGAATACGCTACTGGTAACGAGCGAGACGATTCTGGGGCAGCCCTTTTCCTACCCGACGAAAAATCCTGCAAGGGTAACGGCCGCCATCGTCACGATGCCACCGGGGGGGACAACGGGCTGGCACGAGCACCCTGTTCCTTTGTTCGGCTACATGCTGGAAGGTGAAATTACCGTCGACTACGGACCGCATGGAAAGCGAGTCTATCGCAAGGGCGACGCGCTGATGGAGGCGATCGACGCGGCCCATGATGGTCACAACACAGGCCAGGGCGTTGCGCGCATCCTGGCTGTGTTCATGGGCGCTGAGGGCGTGTCGAACACGATGAAAGTGGCGGCCCCGAAGTAGGACCGGTTTTTGCGATCAATGAAAGTCTCGTGATTTCGGAATAACGCGCTCGTTGCGTGGATGACCGGCCCAGCGCGGATGGACAGGACTGCGCGCCGAACCCGGATCGGGACGAAGTACCTCGTCGGCAGCGTGCTCGGAGAGAAGTTCAAGCCAGTCACTGCGATCCTCCAGCTTTTCCGAGACGACGTGAATGATGTCTTCGTGACGCTGAATACGCCCGTGGATGATGATGAGGCGCGCGCCCATCACCACCTTGCGGAAGCGTTCCAACGTCTTCTGCCAAACAACGGCGTTGGCGACGCCCGTCTCGTCCTCGATCGTCAAGAACACGACGCCCTTGGCCGAGCCTGGCCGTTGGCGCACGAGCACAACGCCGGCGACGGAGACAGACGCGCCGTCCTTGAACTGACGCAGCTCGTGACAGGCCTGCACGCGTCGAGCAGTGAGCTTTTCGCGCAGAAAACTCATGGGGTGCGCTTTGAGAGAAAGCTTGAGCGTCTGGTAGTCGTTGACGACGTGCTCTGAGAGCGGCATCTCAGGCAGCGTAACGTTGGGCTCACCCCCCATTTCGCGCGTCTCGTTCCAGATGAAAAGCGGCAATGGTTCAGCCGCGCCAAGCGCTTTGACGTCCCACAAGGCCTGGCGGCGATCGAGTTCCATGGAGCGGAAAGCATCTGCGGCTGCGAGCTTTTCTAAAGTTGAAAGCTTCACGCCCGCGCGCATCCACAGATCGTGCACATCGCAAAACGGCCGACGCGCAGCGCCAAGCTTGTTGGCCTCGTCCTCCTTCAGGCCGTCGATCTGGCGCAAGCCGAGGCGCAGAGCCCGGCCGCCATCTGACCCACCGGGCTCAAGCGTCGAATCCCACTCCGAAAGGTTCACGTCGGCACCGCGCGCCTCAACGCCATGCTCGCGCGCATCGCGTACGATCTGCGCTGGAGCGTAAAAGCCCATGGGCTGCGAGTTGAGAAGGGCTGCCGCAAACACCGCTGGATAGTGGCACTTAATCCAAGCGGAGACATAGACGAGGAGGGCGAAGCTCGCTGCGTGACTCTCAGGAAACCCGTACTCGCCAAAACCCTTGATCTGATTGAAGCAACGCTGCGAAAACTCTTCGCTATAGCCGCGCGCGACCATGGACGAGACCATCTTCTTTTCGAGAAGCCCGATGGTGCCGCGACGGCGAAAGGTGGCCATGGCCTTTCTCAGCTCGTTGACCTCGGCGTCAGAAAAGCGCGCCGCCACCATAGCGATGCGCATGGCTTGCTCTTGGAAGAGCGGCACGCCCTTGGTCTTGCCGAGAATGTCTTTGAGTTCGTCCGCAGGACCGTGCTCTGGCGCAGGCGAGGGATAATGCTCACGCTCCACGCCCGACCGGCGGCGCAGATAGGGGTGCACCATGCCGCCCTGGATGGGACCGGGGCGCACGATCGCCACCTCTATGACGAGGTCGTAGAAGGTGCGCGGGCGCAAGCGCGGCAACATGTTCATCTGCGCACGACTTTCGACCTGGAACACGCCAATCGAATCCGCTTTGCACAGCATGTCGTAGACGGCGGCATCCTTGCGCGGGATGTTGGCGAGCGTCAAAGACCGGCCGTAGTGCGTATCGATGAGATCGAAGGCACGGTGGATGCACGAGAGCATGCCAAGCCCGAGGACATCGACCTTCAATAGGCCCAACGC
>JAUWCP010000026.1 GCA_030609245.1 Hyphomicrobium sp. | reverse complement strand
GAGGCCGCTGGCAATCACTGCCAGCCAAAGTTCAAAGCTCCACACGGAATAATGCTAACCGTTCGATTTAATTGGCGACCCCGACAGGATTCGAACCTGTGACCCTCAGATTAGGAATCTGATGCTCTATCCTACTGAGCTACGGGGCCGATCTGTAACACTCTGACTCATAACACTGAATCACACTACCCCCTCGATATCGACTCTTCAGTGCTTGGTCGTGCGAATGGTCCCCCAGCCTGCCACCTACTAGATCGTGTATGAAGCGGGTGTGGTGTCGGCCGTCTGTTGGGCGCTGACTCCTCATTCGCTGTCGTCATCACTTCCGATGTTCATGAAGAACGCGGCAGGGTATTTGTGGTGGAACGACGCCTTCTTTCTCACATGCCCCAATGCCAGCGCTGCACCCGCCGTCCTCCACGATAGGGCGTGTACGACTACCCTTGATCCTACAATCGTCGGTTGTGTTATTACTCTGACTCCCTCTATGATAGCGCGTCGCTTCGCAAGATGAGGGGGCCCATCATGCCCCTGATCCGCATCGAGTGGATCCCCATCCAAATCCTTGGTCTTGGGTTCTTTGGCTTCGACCACCTACAGCTTGTGTATCAGCAAAGTGCCGCCGATTTCCGCCAGGACGAGTGGTTCGTCATGGAAGGGGTTCGCGAGGAGCGTACTAAGGACGCCTATCTCGGAATCGAGGGCGCCGACGGCCGCACCAGTATGGCTGTGGCCAACCTCGCGGCGCGCAACGACCTTACCGCAAAAATCGGCACGCCCAAGCAGCGCGGCAGCCGCTTGCTTAGCTATGGCGGCAACGAGTTCCAAGCATGGGAGTCCATGGCCTCGTATGCGCGTGAAATCGAAGAACAGGATTTCCCCTATGTCGCATTGGGGCTGCCCGGCTCGCCAACGCCGACAGTAAACTCTTCTTCGGCCATCGCCTCGCTGATCCATTACTCGGGGCTTGATCCTTCGCTGCTGCTGCCGCTCGGCGTGCACCTGTCTCCTGGGTTCACGACGCTACTGGGAACGGCGAACAATGACGCGATGCGAATTGAGCATGGCTTCACGACTCTGCTTGGTGGTCATGGCCAAGACGCATTTGAAGGCGGTTTTGCGCCGCATCGAATCGACAAGTTTTATGGTGGCACCGGTGACGACTTGTTCCATTGGTCCCCGGGCTTCAACATCATTCACGGCGGTCAGCCTGGACTCAACTACAAGAACGACGGTACCGACGTCGTCGATTACTCCGGTGCCGGCGCCATTACGATCACGCTCAACCGCCATTGGGTGCCCCACAAAGTGCCGAACTACGTAGTGGAGTTCGAGAACGGAACCGATCACCTCTTCTCCGTGGAACGCATTCAATGGAACGAAACGAGCGACATGATCGTCCTTGGCAAGGGTGTCGGCCTTGTCGAGGACGGCGTTACTTTGGAGCCGGATCTCCAACGCAGGAGCGATGGCAGTGATCGCCCGGGCTCGCAGCATATCGCAAGCGGACGACTGATCGAGCTCGCTAGTGGTGCTCAGATCTTGCCGACAACCGCCGGGAGCGCGTTGTCTGATGGTGCCCGCCATCTTGAACTCAATGGTGCCGCCGTTAATGGTCAGGGAAACGAGTTGCGAAACCGGATTGTCGGCAACAGCTCTGACAACAAGCTCATCGGATTGGCAGGCGATGATACGCTCTATGGCGACAGCGGGAATGACACTCTGATGGGTGGCCATGGAAGCGACAGCTACGTCTACCTACCCGGCGACGGAAACGACGTAATTATTGACGAGGGTCCTGGCGTAGACACCGACGTCCTCATCTTGGCCGGCGGTATTACACCGGAGCAAATTTCATTCTTCCGGTTGCCCGATGCCCCCAACGATCTCGTGCTCTGTATTTCGCTAGGCGGCCGCATCCTACTCAAAGGCATTTTCGGCGCGCCTGGCGCGAGCATCGATCGCATCGTCTTCGATCACGCCCAGGCATGGACACGTGACGATCTGCTTCGCTTCGCACCAATAGCGCCGGTGCTCGAGGTGGCATCATCACCCGACAACAACGAAGGAGCACAGACGCCCGAAAGTGCGAGCCGCGCCCACGCGCACACCATTTCGACATTTATTGACCGGGGCACATGACGGTGTTGTAGGCGCGCACTACGCCGTTCGATCGCCGCACGCACTCAGTCTCTGGAGATACTCGTATCCTCAGCTGCCTTCGCGATTAGACATGCTCTGAATGCTGAATAAAAAACGAGATGTTCGCTAGTAGAATTGAGCGATACAACTGATGAGCCTTAGTTCGTGCGCCTCTCCCAAGTTATTCCTCATGCTTGGCGAAGGACCTTGGCGTGTCGTGTCAATGGAGGAGCGATGCAAATATTGATGTTTCTCAGAAAGGCTTCCTCGCATTATGGGTCGCAATTGCTGACGTCCAATAAGCGACACGAGAAGCGGGAGGTGCGCTCGTCAAAAGCATTTCCAGGTGATCACGGAGCCAGAAGCGACAATTCAATAAAATTCGCGGCCCCGATAATTTCGATCGGTCTCATGTTTGCATTCCCGATTCCGGAGCTATTCGCGCAGGACAGGACCCAACCGCCGTGCACATTGCAGGCAGGACCCACACGCGCAGTCACTCGCGTCCTAGATTCCGAAACCTTATTGCTCGACAACGGTCGCGAAGTGCGGCTCGTCGGGGCGTTGGCGCCACGCTCGCCCAACCATCGTGCCGACACCCGGCCGTGGCCGCCTGAGCGCGCAGCCATCGCAGCCCTAGACGATCTTGTACTAGGCCAATCGGTGGAACTCGCATTTTCCGGCCGTCGCAGCGACCGTTACGGCCGCCTTCTGGCCCACGTGTTTCTTAAGCGCGGTGGCGAGCGTGTTTGGGTTCAGGGAAAGCTATTGAGCAGCGGCCACGCTCGCGCCTACGGGCTGCCGGGAAGTCTTGCGTGCATGCCCGAGCTTCTGGCCCACGAAAGCATTGCACGAGCAGCCAATGCGGGCCTCTGGTCCAACGCAGCCTATGCTATGCGCCCGGCAAAACGCACCCACGCATTGATGCGCCTAAGAAATACCTACCAGATTGTCGAAGGCCGCGTGGTGAGCGTAGTAGCCACCAAGGGCCGGACGTATATCAATTTTGATCGTAACTGGCGCAGCGACTTTACCGCAGGCGTCAGCGCCAAATTGCTTCGCGCGAAGCCCGACTGGGCGAAGGCGCTCGCCGCGCTTGAAGGCAAGGCGGTCCAGGTTCGCGGCTGGATCGAATACCGCAACGGCCCATTCATCGACGTTTTGGATCCCGGCCAAATCACAGCGATCGAAAAGGGACGTCGCAGACCACCAGCAAAACCTGGCGCGCCGAGGATGAGCAGCGACCGGCGCGATATCACTCCCGATCCGAAACAAAAACGCCCGGCGCAAAAGACGCCGGGCGCTGTCGATCTTTGAAAGTGCTGCCTTACAAGGCACGCATCATGCGGCCCTGCTCTCGTCACCGTTGGCCTCGGCAGCCTCAGCAGCCTCAGCAGCCTCAGCAGCAAGCCGGCGTCCACGGGCGCTCTTTGACAACACTTCCGTGATGCGTTGCACTGCACCGCGATCGTCGAGTTTCTCGACCACGGCAATCTCACGCGCCATACGATCGAGCGCGTCCTCGTAAAGCTGACGCTCTGAGTATGACTGCTCAGGCTGAGCATCGGAGCGATAGAGGTCGCGCACAACTTCAGCAATCGAAACGAGATCGCCGGAATTGATCTTGGCGACATATTCCTGCGCACGCCGGCTCCACATCGTGCGCTTTACGCGGGCGCGGCCCTTTAGCGTATCCATCGCCTTCTTGACGACGCCATCCTCGGACAGCTTGCGCATGCCGACACTCGCTAGCTTGCCAGTGGGCACACGTAGCGTCAGCTTCTCCTTTTCGAAGTTGAGGACAAAGAGCTCAAGAGAAATTCCCGCAATCTCCTGCTCCTCGATGCCGACGATGCGGCCCACGCCGTGAGCGGGGTAGACGACGAAATCGTTGATTTTGAAACCGTGGCGCTGGTTGACGGGCTTTCTCTTCGCCGCCATCAACTGACGTGCAACGACCACCTTCTCCGCAATCGACTTCGGTGTTGGAGCCGCTTTCGCTGCTGGAGCCGTTTTTGCCGCTACAGACGCGGTGATCTTCTGCACAGCCGGCTTCACCGCAGCAGCGACCGCACGAGCCGGAGCAGCCTTCGTCGCGGCGGCACCCTTCTTCGCTACGGGCTTCACGGTGCGGCTGGCCGCAGCGGCCTTGCCGCGAGCCGACTTTGCACGCGCCTTGACGGTAGCCGCCGATACTGATGTCTTTCTTACGGTCGGCTTCTTGCTCTTAGCGGAGGCCGCCGTGGCGACGGTTTTGCGCGCGGCTGGCTTTTTTGCTGCCTGACGACCCGGCTTCTTGGCTGCCACAGTCTTGCGGGCGGCCTTCTTACCGGAGGCGGACTTGGCCGACCGGCCGGTAGTGGTTAATTTTTTCTTTTGAGCCATTAGGGTCGTCTCACTTTCTCGTCTGGTACTGCGAACTAAGACCACGGAACATCCGCACAATTATCCCAGCGCGGCAGCGCAATCGCCGTCGTCCGGGGCGCCTGTTTGACGGACACGCGCCCGTTGCCGGCCAAATCGTGATCCTGTTGTGTGACTTGAGCTTCTGCCAAAATCGCTCAGTATCGGCCCGCAAGCAGCCCGATTATTGCTCGTGCAACGGGAGAGCGTGTACTGTTTGTTTCTCTCCTGTTCCGACTACGTACCTATTTTTATGTGTTGAGTGATGCCAGCATAACACAAACTTCGTCGAAAATGAAGGGCGACACCTGCTCAACAGGTGCGCCCACCTAACAAACACCCCTAACTGGCCGGCGTTTCAGGGCGGATCGGCACAAATTGCCGCAACCGCTAACCGGATAAAAATCCTACGAAATTAGTCCCCCTCCCCTGGATTCGACGAAAAGTGTTTCTCGAACTTGCCCTGCTCGTCTTTATAGGCGTCCGCGTCGGACGGCGCCTCTTTCTTGGCAGTGATATTCGGCCAGGTCTCTGAGTACTTCCGGTTGAGCTCAAGCCACTTCTCCAACCCTGGCTCGGTATCCGGCTTGATCGCGTCCACCGGACATTCTGGCTCGCAAACGCCGCAGTCGATGCACTCGTCGGGATGGATGACGAGCATGTTCTCTCCCTCGTAGAAGCAATCGACCGGGCAGACCTCCACACAATCGGTGTATTTGCACTTAATGCACTTCTCATTGACGATATAGGTCATCGGATAGGTCCGGATCGTTCCTCTTGCATAGAGTGATATGGGGACGGCCCCGGTCGCAACGAGAGCCGGTTCCCCGCAACGCACGCTGGTTAGCAGAAATGGCCCGCTGGGATCAGCGAATTTTCGCGTTCAGTCGCTCGATATCACGGCGTTCTTTCTTGGTCGGCCGCCCCATGCCAACCGGCCGCCGGCCAGGACTGACGTCATTTCCACGCGCGATTAGATCATGGAGCGACCTGTGCCGTTGAGGTTTGAGCGGATCGGCCTCTGGTGTCAATTCCTCATAGAGCGCACGCGCGGCAGGTGCTGGCCCGCGCCTGAGGCCGAGATCGAGCACTTTCAAGACGCGCACCACTCGACCGATAACGACAGTTAGAACGTCATCCACGCGAACCGCATAGCTCGGTTTGTCGACTCGCGCACGATTGACCCGCACCTTGCCGGAAAGCACGAACTCTGTAGCAAGAGTCCGCGTCTTTGCCAGCCGCGCAAACCAAAGCCATTTGTCCAGGCGCTGAATTTCCTTGGCAGCGCCTGCTTCCTGCGGGCCGCGGGGCCTCAAGTGTTGCTCTCCTTGCCACGTTTCTCGAGCGCATCGCGCAGCGCACCCAGCGCGGCAAACGGCGAGTCAGGATCCGTCCCCGCTTTGCGTGGCGGTGCAGCCGAAATGACCTCGGGCGCATGGCGCTCATCGCGCACACGCCGCTCCCCTCCCTTGGGTCGGCGGTGGCGGCCATCGCGGGAGCGGTCCGGGCGATTCTTCGCGCTGTTGCGCCTTCCCTCGCGGCGATCCTCGTGGGAGCCCGCCGATTTCTGCCGTTCCTTGCCGTCTGGAACCGCAGCTTTAGCAGAATCGTTGGTCTGACTTCGTGCCGCTTTGTCTTGGTGGCGCTTGCGAGCCCGGGTGGCGCCATCCTTGCTACGCTCACCGCGCTGGTGACGGCGCGGACGCCAGACCTCTTCCAATTGCGGCTCTGCACCCTCGGCCGCCGCTTCACCTGTTGCCCGCGCTGCATCGTCCAGCCCCTCAGACGATGCCGCTTTCGCCAGTTCTGTCTCAGCCGCAGCAGGCGTATTCATGATTGGCGCTTCACCATCAGCGGAGAGTGTCGCGTCTGTGGCGGGAGCAGAGTCCGCACCTGCCTCCACCGCCTTGCCCGGCTTGCGCTCAACCCAAAAGCCGAGCGCTTTGAGAACGCCGCCCAGCTCATCGGGCGAACAACCCAGAACCGACATCATTTCGGGTGTGACCGTGAAACCGCCGTCGCCCGTTGCGCCCTTCGGCGGCTTGGAGTCTTTCTCGTCGGAATTTGCGCGCCAGGATAGAAGCGGCCGGATCAGATCGGCGAGGCGCTCCAGCATGTCAAGGCGAACCGCGCGCGAACCGCAGATATGGTAGCCGCACGCTCTATAGAAGGGCTCCGGCGTTGCTTGGTCGGGCGCAAACGACGTGAGACCAGCGCGCGGCGGCTCAGGCAGTGCCTCCAAAGACATACCCATAGCGTTAGCGTGCTGGAGCGACCAAAGGGTCAGCACTAGCTCAGCCGCTGCAGGCTTCAATAGCAACGGGACATAAATGTTGAAGGCACCGAAGCGAACGCCGTACTTCCGCAATTGGGCACGCGCAGTTTGATCGAGCGATTTGATCTCGTCAGCAACTGTCTCGCGTTTCAAAATGCCGAAATTCTCTCTAAGACGGAAGCCTATGCCGCGGGCGAGACCGGAGATGTCTTCCGCCTTGCCGATTTCCACCAGCGGCTTCAGCTTGTCAGCAATAGATTGCGACAACCAAGTCTGGAGCCGTGCCTCAATCTTGTCGCGGTCGGGGGCGGATAGATGCTCATCGGTAAGAAGCGTTAGCGAGGGTTTGAACGGATCGTCCGTCACCTCGATATAAGCGATCTCCTCATCCTTCCATAAGATGCGACCTCGCCGCGTCAGGCGAAAGGCGTCGGACTTAGCAGCGGACACGCGGCGGGCGCGCATTGCCAATTCGCGCCCTAGAACCTGGGCGGCCGCATTGCGGGTTGCCTTGCCGTGGATTCCTTCCCCGCTGGCATCCGGAGAAAACAGAAACCCGTTTAGCATGCCGACATAGTGGTTCTCTACGCGGATCGTCCCATCTTCCGCGATCTCGGCGTGAAGCTCTTCTTTGTCACGCATGCCCTTCATGAGCGCGCTGGTGCGTAAATCGACAAACCGCTGCGTCAAACGTTCGTGCAATGCATCCGACAGCTTGTCCTCGATCTCTCGCGCTCGGCCCTGCCAGTGGCCGGGATCCTTGAGCCAATCGGCGCGGTTCGACACGAAGGTCCACGTCCTGATGTGAGCAATCCGGTTTGCCAGTGTATCGATGTCGCCATCGGTGCGATCGGCGAAGTCGACTTGCTTGGCGAACCAATCCTCAGGAATGCATTCATCCGAGCTCATGAGAAACTTGTAGAGGCTTGCGACCAGCTCCGCGTGATTCTGACTCGAGATTTTGCGGTAGTCCGGAATTTGGCAAACGTCCCACAACTTGGCCACGCCCGCTGGAGCGCACGCCATGCCCGCAATCTCCTTGTCCGCACTCACAGTTTCCAAAGCAGCTACGTCGTCGACCATGCGCGCACGCGTCATACGTTGCTCGCGTGGCATGGCGCGCAGCGATTCTCTGAGGCGTTCCAGCGTCGAAAAATCAAGGGTTCTATTGCGCCACTGCAGCACACGGACGTGCTCGAAGTTGTGCGTCTCAAGCCGCTCAATCGTATCGGAATCAAATGGCTCAGCTGAGCCTGTGACGCCAAAGGTTCCATCGTTCATGTGCCGTCCGGCCCGGCCCGCAATCTGGCTAAGCTCAGAAGGCGTCAGGCTACGGTACTTCTGGCCATCAAATTTGCGGGCCGCCGAGAAGGCGACGTGATCTATGTCGAGGTTGAGCCCCATGCCAATAGCGTCGGTCGCTACGAGATAGCCCACGTCGCCCGATTGGTAGAGGGCAACTTGAGCGTTGCGCGTTCTTGGCGACAGCGCACCGAGCACGACGGCCGTGCCGCCATGCTGCCGGCGGATGAGCTCGGCAATCGCGTAAACCTCCGCCGCTGAGAAGGCGACGACTGCCGAACGCTTCGGCAATCGCGTGATCTTCTTCTGTCCAGAATAGGTCAGATTGGATAACCGCGGCCGCGAGATGAAGTTGGCGCCCGGGATGAGATCGCTGATAGGCTCGCGCATGGTTTGAGCGCCCAGCAACAGCGTCTCGGATCGGCCACGTGCGTGCAGCAGCCGGTCGGTAAAGACATGGCCACGCTCAGGATCGCTTGCGAGCTGAATTTCATCGATGGCAAGAAAATCCACATCAACGTCGCGCGGCATGGCTTCCACCGTGCACACCCAATATCGCGCGCGCTCAGGCTTGATCTTCTCTTCGCCCGTCACCAGCGCGACCTTATCGGCTCCCACTCGCGCTGAAATTTTGTCGTAGACCTCGCGGGCGAGAAGACGCAACGGCAAGCCGATCATGCCACTCTCGTGGCCGATCATGCGTTCGATGGCGAGATGCGTCTTGCCGGTGTTGGTAGGGCCCAAAACGGCCGTCACATGACGGATCCGGGTTTCGAGGTCGCTGCCCATCGAGTTAGGCCTTTTCAACTTACACTATCGTTGCCATCGCAAACGCTTGCGCAGAGATCAAGAGTTTTGTTTCTTGGGCAGCGCGCTCAAGGGCTGGCTCAACATGTTCGCTGCTCCCTTGAAGGGGAATGCATGGTGCGCAAACGTGCTCCCGCCAGTTGCCTCTCGCTACCCGCACCAATCTCAAGATGCGCCTATCGCCTGAATGCAATGCGCTTCCTGTCGGGCATCGTGATGATGACTTTTTCCGACTCCAGCACCGCATTGCCGGCGATGGTCGAGACCGTCACGCGCAAAGGAATGACGATGTTCGCTTTTGGCACGCGACGCAACATAACTTCGGCGTTTCCAGTGATGACGGAGTTCCCCTTACCCTTGCGATGGCCGGAAATGGGCACGAAGCGGACGCCGCAGACGACGTTACGCGACGACTGCCGTTTGGGTGTGAAGATGAGGTCGAAGCGATGCTTGCCGTCGAAGACTGAAAGGGTACGCCGGCAGGGATCTCCTGTTTGGTCGAGCGACAGCGCCATGATAGCGCTCAAAGGATCGAGTACATTTTCAAGCTGCTGCTCGGTTACAGGAACATTACGCTTCGAAGGCTTCTTCTTCTTCGGCACGAACTTAACTTGTTTCACGCCCGAATCGTCGAATGCCATATGGAGCGTGGACCGCTTCTTTTTTCCAATGAGCGGGTCCTGCTTGAAGCGAAACATGTGGCTGTCTGGGCTCAGCTCCGCCGACACGAAAGAACCCGAGCTGCGCATCACCGCAGAGTAATCGAGGACGGTGGTCTCGATTTTAACCACCCCATCGAGATTGTATTTCCCGTCCTTGAGCTGTGACTTGAAGCGATAGAATCCGATATCACCGAATATGCCAAAGCTGATCCGGTAGACCGCCTTTACGCTCGCAGGCCATACCTCGTTTACTGGACCTTTCGGAGCCGCCAAGAGGGGGGTCGGCAAGGCCAACGCGACGCCAAGAAGCAGAAGGATTGTAACCGACACTCTTGATCGAGCATGATCGACCCCAGCCGGTACAAGGCATTTCATGTTGTTAGGCATCCCCACCGCGCGACCCATTTAGGGTCCGCGGTAGTGGGCATTTACGACAAATCTGTGGCCCGAACGCCGCAAGCGTCATGCCATCTGCCGTGACAACAATTGCATTGCAGGAAGCCTCCCAGGAACGCACCCTGCCAACAATTCAGGCAACCGGCTATCGCCCCTGGAGGCACCGAGCCTTGACGCCGCCGGGGGCCTCGGGCATAGACAGCGCCACAGCTCCATCGGCCGCGCCGATGAGGGCAATTCTTTACATATGATCCGCCTAAGTAAGCCGCTGCCAAGCGTGGCGGTGAAGGAGCTAAAATGACGAGGCGCTGTGAGCTGAGCGGTAAGTTGCCCCTTTCTGGGCAGCGGAGAAGCCACGCGGAGAATAAGTCGAAGCGGAAGTTCCGCCCCAACTTGTGCGAGGTCACTCTAATGAGCGATGCACTGGGACGGAAGGTTCGCTTGCGCATCAGCGCGCACGCCCTGAAGTCGGTTGAGCATCGCGGCGGGCTCGATGCGTATTTGCTCAAAGCCCGGGACGAGGAACTGTCCGTGCGGTGCCTCAGACTGAAGCGTGAACTGCGAAAGAAAACGAAGACCGCGAAGACAGCTTCTGCCGCGGCTTGAGGCAGTTTACCGCCATCGTCTCCTTAACGTCGACGATCACTGAGCGGCGCTCGGACTGCCGAAGCGCAATCGCCGCGCGCTGGCAACATCGGCTCGCTTCAGTGCGAATTGCAGCAAGATCGTCCGTTGCAACACCCTATTGAAATTGTCATCAGAGATCATGGTGACGATGATCTCTCCGGCCGCCCCCTTATGCACGGCCAACCCTTCCATATTATCAATCTGGTGATTAAGGCCCGCATCAAGCAATAGCTCGCCCGTGATCGTTGCGCCGGGGCGCAGCTCGTGCGCTCTGATCAGCCGCAAGCGCGCCTTAACGCCCTCGGTCCAGCGAAATCGGCGCTCGAGCACGAGCAACCCGCCATCGGGCAGTGGTGCGGCGTCGGTTACGCTAAATGCACCACCGTTATTGAGTTTGAATCGTTTCGGCTTGCCATTGACCCATATCCAGCCGGTTAGCGTGCCTGTGCCGTCGATCAGCCGCTCTGAAAATGCAACCAGAGAACCTTTGAAGCGTCCGCCCTGCAAAATGGCGAGCCCTTCTAACCCGGAATTGCCGTCAAGGTGCTTCGCGACGGCGGAAAGGGAGAGATAACGCCTTGGCGTCGAAATACCGCTCTTGCCAATGTCGAACAGCCCAACTCTGTGATTGTGCTCAAATGAGATCAAGAGCCGTCCCTTGGCAAGGGTGCCCTTTAGGAGGGTCAACGCTTCGGCATCGCGGTCGCGCGAACGGCTGAGCGGCCGACCAGAAAGGGATTTCAGAGGACCGATCCGTGCGGATTTGAGCGCCGTAGGTTTCCCGCCCTCATAGACGATATGGGCTGTCATCCAGGTTCCCGCGTCGGATACGGCCACGAGCTGCTTTCCATCGGCGCCAAGCACTAGACCGGACCAACCCCCGAAGCTCGGCGTGGCGGAACTCAGCACAAGCCCGCCACGCCAGGTGAGCTTACCAAAGCGCGTGACCGCCGGGTTCTCCTTGTCGAAGGCGGCTATCGGCGTGGCGCGGACTTCAATCTCTGTTAGCGTCTTGCTGGGTGGCGCCGGTTTGTTATTGGCAAGCGCAAAGGGAGCCGCAAGAACGAGCGACGCGCCGATGGTTAGAGCAGCGCGCTTTACCCCAACCGACGGCCGGAGCCAGGATTGCAAGCGGCTAACCGCTGAATTGGGCGCCAGCACTTTATGCATCAATGGACCCGCCGATAACGGTGGGTAGGCCGTGCCTTAGGCGTGCGGCCCTTTTCCTCGAACAGCTCAACAAGCTTGTCGGTCATGGCCCCGGCAAGCTCGCTCGAATCGGTAATGGTCACCGCGCGGCGGTAGTAGCGCGTCACGTCGTGGCCGATGCCGATGGCAATCAGCTCCACTGGCGAACGCGTTTCGATCTCATCGATAACTTGACGCAAGTGCTGCTCCAGATAACTGCCGGAATTTACCGAAAGTGTTGAGTCGTCGACCGGCGCCCCATCCGAGATCATCATGAGAATGCGGCGCTGTTCCGGCCGCGCAAGCAGGCGACGGTGCGCCCAGACTAGCGCTTCGCCGTCAATATTTTCTTTCAAAAGCCCTTCGCGCATCATCAGCGCCAGTGAACGCTTGGCGCGCCGCCAAGGCGCGTCCGCGGTTTTGTAGATGAGATGACGCAAGTCATTAAGCCGCCCAGGTCCCTGCGGTTTTCCGCATGCGAGCCACTGCTCGCGAGACTGGCCGCCCTTCCAGGACCGCGTCGTAAAGCCCAAGATCTCAACCTTGACGCCGCAGCGCTCCAACGTGCGCGCCAAAATGTCGGCGCAGCAAGCGGCCACCATGATCGGCCGTCCTCGCATAGAGCCTGAATTGTCGAGCAAAAGCGTGACGACGGTGTCGCGAAATTCGGTGTCGCGCTCGCTCTTGAACGACAGGGAGTGCATGGGATCGATGATAACGCGCGGGAGCCGAGCGGCATCGAGCGTCCCCTCTTCCAAATCGAATTCCCAGGCGCGGTTTTGCTGCGCAAGCAGGCGCCGCTGCAGATGGTTTGCAAGCCGCGCTACCGCACTCAAAAGGCTTTTGAGCTCACGGTCGAGATAGGCGCGAAGGCGTTCCAATTCCTCGGGCGAGGAGAGCTCAGCTGCCGCAATTTCCTCGTCGAATTCGCGCGTGAAGACCTTGTAACCGAATGCCTCGGGGTTTTCGAGGACGGACGTATTCGGCCGCCAAGGCTCAGGTTGCTCCATCTCATCCCGATCGTCGAGCTCGGCACCGAGGTCGTCGGTGCTTGTCGCATCGGACATTTCTTGCGCTTCGCCCGTCTGGCTTTCACCGCGCTCCTCGTCGCTGGCGTCGTCCTGTCCCTCCTCGCCCTGCTCGGCGGCATCCGTCTCGTTTTCCCCGCCCCCAGGCTCGTTTCCCTTCTCCTCCTCAGTCTCGGCTTCGTCAGCGTCGGACGGCTCTTCGGCAAGCTCTAACTCGTGCAACAGCTCGCGCATCAGGCGGCCAAAATTTTCCTGATCATCGATGAGCGCATCGAGCCGCGCTAGAACACTCGCGCCGCGCTGCTCGATAAAGTCGCGCCACACGTGCACCAGCGCAGCCGCCGAATCGGGTGGCTTAGACCCGGTCAGCCGCTCGCGAACAATGAGCGCAAGCGCGTCCTCAAGAGGCGCCTCCTCTTGCGTCTTCACGTCGGCAAAGCGGCCGTGCGCATATTGGTCCTCGATGCGTGCGGTGAGGTTCTGTGCCATGCCTGGCATGCGGTTGGCGCCCAAGGCCTCTACGCGTGCGCGCTCGGCAGCCTCGAACACCGTGCGCGCGGACCCAGAGCTTGGTGCGAGCCGGTTGTGTAGCTTTTCGTTGTGGCAGCCCGCGGTTAGAGCAAAGCTGTCCGCCCAGCCGCGGATGACGGCGATCTCGCGCCGCGATGGCACGCGCGAGGGTTCGGGTAATTGCACGTGCTTGGTATCAAGTTCAGGCGCACCCGGCGCAAAGCCGACCTCAAGGTCATTGTGACCAGCGATGGCGCGAACGGTAAGGCAGATCGCCCGCTTCAACGGCTCAGTGGGTGCCTCGTTCCGTTTGGGACCGGTCGCCATTGGACCTCAGCTCAGGGCGACGTTTGCGGCACTTTCCGGCAGCTCCTCACCAAAGCAGCGCTGATAGAACTCAGCCACCATTGGCTGTTCGAGTTCGTCGCACTTGTTGAGGAACGTCAGACGGAACGCGAAACCCACGTCATCGAAAATCTCGGCATTTTCCGCCCAGGTCATCACGGTACGCGGGCTCATCACGGTCGAAAGATCGCCATTGATGAAAGCAGAGCGCGTCAGATCAGCGACCCGCACCATGTGCGAGACAATCTTACGTTTGGCTTCGCTCTTAGCGAATGACTTTGCCTTGGCGAGCACGATATTGGCCTCGTCATCATGCGGCAGGTAGTTCAACGTGCACACAATCGACCAGCGATCCATCTGACCCTGATTGATCTGCTGCGTGCCGTGATAGAGGCCGGAAGTGTCGCCGAGGCCGATCGTATTTGTCGTCGAGAATAACCGGAACGCGGGATGCGGACGGATCACCCTCGACTGGTCGAGCAGCGTGAGCTTGCCCGAGACCTCCAAGACGCGCTGAATCACGAACATGACGTCGGGGCGGCCAGCATTATACTCGTCGAACACAAGAGCGGTATTGGACTGCAGTGCGTAGGGCAGAATGCCTTCGCGGAACTCGGTCACCTGCTTGCCGTCGCGCAGCACGATTGCATCCTTGCCAACCAGATCGATCCGGCTGACGTGACTGTCGAGATTAATACGCATACATGGCCAGTTAAGCCGCGCGGCCACTTGCTCGATGTGTGTCGACTTGCCCGTGCCATGGTAGCCCTGGATCATCACGCGGCGGTTGTGCTTGAAGCCAGCAAGAACTGCGAGCGTCACGTCCTTGTTGAAGAGGTAGTCGGGGTCGACATCGGGAACGTGCTCGTCCGGCTTGGAAAAGCCCGGCACCTCCAGATCAGTATCGACACCGAAGACCTGTCTGACGGACAGTTTCATGTCCGGCAGTTTGAGAGCCTTGCCTTCAGCACCCGTTTGGGTTTGCGCACGCATCGTGCCGTGTTTCCAGAGTTTGTCGGGTTTCTTGTTTCGTCGAGGGACCAATCCGACCTTCATGGCCCGGCGGTCTCCCATCGTATCTGCGCTGGTGGACTTTATACGAGACCAGCCTTCTTCAAATAGTTATAGGCTTGGATAATTTCGCGCAACTTGTCGCCGGAGCGCTTATCCCCACCGTTCGCATCGGGATGATGAAGCTTAACGAGCTCTTTGAATCGCGTTTTGATCTCAGCGCGCGTGGCTTTCCCCGATAGATCAAGAGCCTGGAGCGATTTCTTTTCCAACGGCTTGAGTTGACGGCGTGTTTCGGTGGGTTCCTCGCGCGCCGCCTTGGCCCGCCAAGCAAAAAAGCTGTGTGGGTCGGCGGCACGCCAGCCAGATGGACAGGCCTCGCGCGGCTTTGCTTCCTGCGGCTTTCCCAGCCCGTCAGCATTGGCGCCAACCTTCCACGTTGGCCGGTGCCCGGTAAGATCCTCCTTTTGAAAATCCTCGACCTCGGCATCGTTCATGCCATCGAAATAGTTATAAGATGCGTTGTATTGGCGAACGTGATCTAGGCAAAAGACGTAATATTCGCCATCGTGGCCGCGACCCTTAGGCGCCCGATGGCGTCCCGGCGCCTTGCAGCCCTTCCACTGGCAGCAAGGGTACTCTTCGCGCACGGGCTTGGCGCGCTCCTGCTTACGCGCGACGCGGATGCTGTCGAAGTATTTTGACTGAAGCTTCATGGTTCGAAGTATGGTCCGAGGTCAAGCGACGCACAAGTCGATGCAGGTTGCGCCACAAATAAGTAGTTTTTCACAGGTGGATGAGGCGATTGTTAATGACCGTTGAGTCCCGCATGCGAGAGAAACTTATGATCTCTCTGCGACCTACACGCCTCGACGTGGTCAATGAGTCGCACCTCCACGCTGGGCACCGTTCCTCACCCGGCACGGGCGAGAGCCATTTCCGTGTGTTGATCGTGTCGGAGGACTTTACCGGAAAATCGCGCGTCGAACGACACCGGATGGTGAACGATTTGCTCAGCGATGAGCTTAAAAATGCGGTGCACGCACTGGCAATCAAGGCCTGCGCGCCGGGCGAGGCCACAGGATAAAACCCACAAGAAATAATCTCGCCTCGCTGGTCGCGCGATAGCGATCAGCGGGGCGAGAACATAGAACCTCGTATCGGAGTGGCGCGAACTGGTAGCGCCAGCCCCCGCCCCAGCTGCGGCGATAGCAAGACCGGCGGCGCCAACCTGCCTTTTCGATCTGACTCACGGTGTGGGATTCAGCGGCCAACTTACCCAGAACACCGCCTGTCGCCGGAGCAGCCTGAGCCCTACCAGCTAAGACAAAACAGGCCAGCGCACTGGCCACAACAGATAGCGGGACAAGACGTTTCATAGTTCAGGTCCTTCCTAAGTCTTGGCGCACGTGCTGCCGAGCTGGAGACGAAGCAAGCAGCAACACGCAGGGCGTATTCCCCGCCGTGATGAGCGGAAGAATTGGAAGAATCTTCCAAACCTGATGGAACGTGTCGTACGGAAAATGCACCGCCGTCCGGGTCCGGTGTGCCCGCGCCACCGCAACTCAGCTCGTCGTCGACCCCGCACTCGCCTGATTTGCGCGCCCCTCGCCTCTACCGGCCGGACTCACCCGCAACGCGGTAATCTTATTGCGCGACTTGCGCAGGATCTCGAAGCGATAGCCATAGAAGGTGAAAGCTTGCCCCGGCTCCGGGATCGTCTGAGCCTCGTGGATCACGAGGCCGGCAATAGTCGTCGCCTCTTCGTCGGGCAGATTCCAGTCCATCTGGCGGTTCAAGTCCCGTATTGCGACGGTGCCGTCGACGTTGACCGTTCCGTCGGGCTGCAGGCGGATTTGCACATCGTGAATGTCGTGCTCGTCGGCGATCTGGCCGACGATCTCCTCCAAAATGTCTTCAAGGGTGATGAGACCTTGCACCTCGCCGTACTCATCGACCACTAGCGCCAACTGCGCCTTGCGCTTGAGGAAATGGTTGAGTTGGTCCTTGAGTCCTGTCGTTTCAGGCACGAACCACGGCTGCACAGCAAAACTCATGACGTCGAGCTTGGTCACATCCCAGCCCGCATGACCAAGTGCGGAGAACAGATCTTTGGTGTGCAACACGCCGACAATGTTCTCAGGTTCATCCTTCCAAATCGGCACGCGCGTGTATTGGGTCTTCAGGAGCGCATCAACAATATCCTGCGGTGGGTCTTCGGCATTCATGGTCTCCATTTTGGTGCGATGGACCATGATGTCGGAAACCTGCAAATCGCGCAGGTCGAGCAAGCCGCCCAGCATGTCGGCATCGTGCCGCGCAACTGTGCCCTCCTTCGTTTGCAACTCAATCGTTCCACGAATTTCCTCATGTGCAGCAAGAATGTTCGCCTCTTGATCAACTCTGGACGGCGTGAGCTTCAGGATCTGGCGAACGATGAACCCCACGGTTGTCGTCAACGGCTTCAGTACAACGATGAGCACCCCCATGACCGGCGCCACCGATAAAGAGATTCGGTCGGAAAACGCCAAGGCATACGTCTTGGGCAACACCTCGGCGAAAATCACGACGAGCGCCGTCATGATGACGGTCGCATAGGCGACCCCGAA
>JAUWCP010000086.1 GCA_030609245.1 Hyphomicrobium sp. | reverse complement strand
GACGCCGGTCGAGTTTGCGTCCTTCCTGCACAACCCGAAGGAATCCGTTCCGGGCACGAGAATGATCTTCCCTGGAATCCCCGATGTCAGTGACGTGGCTGATTTGCTGTCTTATTTGAACACCTTGGGCGGCAAGCCTGCTCCGCAGTCAAAATGACAGCAAGTTAACTCGCGGCCTGGGCCGTATTTTGCGACGCTGGGTCGGCTTTCAGCGGCGTGGCTGGTAGATCGTATCGGACACGCCCAAGGTTGTGCTTGCTACATGAGGCGAGTTGCCTGATGCCACTCCCTCCAATCGCCGTTAAGGACAGCTCGTAAAAGGAAGGATGGCTCTGGTGTTATTGCACCTCGATCTCCCCGCAGTTCTGCTCGCCACCATCGCGGGCTTCGCGCTTGGCCTCGCTCCGGCGTGGGCGCAGATGGAAACCGCTCCTGGACAGACGGAAGCTTTGCCCGCGCAGACCGATCAACCCCACGAGACCGCAGGTCCGAAAAAACACCACGCGTTATCGCTTGTTGGAGACCCCAAGCACGGCCCCGATTTTGAGCACTTCAATTGGGTGAACCCCAATGCACCCAAAGGCGGCACCATCCGGGGCTACGTCCCGGGCTCGTTCGATAGCCTCAACCCGTTCTCCGTCAGGGGCGAACCTGCGGCTGGGCTTGGCCTCATCTATGACCCGCTCATGGCCAACAGCCTCGATGAGCCTTCCACGGAGTACGCTCACGTTGCCGAATGGGTCTCTTATCCCGACGACTACGCGTCTGTAACGTTCGGCCTGCGGCCGGAGGCCCGGTTTCACGATGGGCAGCCCATTACACCCGAGGACGTGGTCTTTAGCCTTGAGGCCCTGAAGAAGGCGCACCCGCGATATGCCTTCTACTACAAGAACGTCGTTAAGGCGGAAAAGACGGGCGAGCGCGAGGTTACCTTCACGTTCGACGTTAAGGGCAACCGCGAGCTGCCACAAATCGTCGGCCAGCTCATGGTGTTGCCAAAGCATTACTGGGAGGGCAAACGCTCAAATGGTGAGCAGCGCGACATAACGAAGACGACGCTTGAGCCGCCGCTCGGGTCAGGAGCTTACAAGGTCAAAGAATTCGATCCAGGCCGCTCAATCACGTTAGGGCGCGTTGACGACTATTGGGCCAAAGACCTGCCCATCGCGAAGGGTCAATGGAATTTCGATGAGATCAAGCTGAACTACTTCCTCGACCGAACGCCGGCATTCGAGGAGTTCAAATCGGGAAAACTCGATTATTGGGTTGAGAGCATCGCAAGCCAGTGGGCAACAGGCTATGGCTTCCCCGCCGTCAAGAAGGGTTGGGTCAACAAAGAAGCTATCCCCGTCAATCGCGTAGCACCCATGCAAGCGTTCGTCTTCAATCAGCGCCGCAAGCAGTTCCAGGACCCGCGCGTGCGAAAGGCCTTCGCGCTTGCCTTCAATTTCGAAGAATCTAACAAGATGATGTTCTATGATCTTTATGTTCGCGTCGGCAGCTACTTCGACAACTCGGAGTTAGCGTCCAAGGGCCTGCCGGAGGGGCGCGAATTGGAGATCTTGGAGAAGGTGCGCGACGAGGTGCCCGCTGAGGTTTTCACCGCGGAATGGAAAAACTCCGTCAATGCCACACCCCAAGACTTTCGCAACAACATGCGCGAAGCCTCACGCCTACTATCCGAAGCCGGCTGGAAGCTGGAGCAGGAAACGGTGAAAGACGATGAGTGCGGCTTCTTTTGCGGGATTATGAGAACCGTTGGGCTCTCCTCGTCCCGCAAGGAAAACGTGCGGCGCAATGCCCAAGGCGACGTATTAACCGCCGAGTTCTTGATCGAATCGCCTGCTTTCGAGAAGATCGCGTTGCCCTATGTGCAGCATCTGCGGAAGCTTGGAATCAAGGCCAGCCTTCGCGTTGTCGATAGCGCTCAATACAAACGCCGCCAAGACGCGCACGACTACGACATCATTATCGACACCTTTGCCCAATCGGAGTCGCCGGGCAACGAGCAACGCGACTTCTGGGGCTCGGCCGCTGCCGATCGCGACGGCTCGCGCAACACCGCCGGCATCAAGAACCCGGCCATCGACAAGCTCATCGACAAGGTCGTGTTCGCAACCAATCGCGAGGAACTCGTGGCGGCCACGAAGGCCCTCGATCGCGTGCTTTTGTGGAACTACTACGTCGTGCCTCACTGGCATTATCCCTACGAACGCATCGTGACCTGGGACAAATTCGGCCGGCCCGAAACGCTACCGTCGCAAACGTCGGGGCTGACGCAAATCTGGTGGATCGATCCCGAAAAGCAGAAGGCGCTCGCAGCCGCACGCGGTAAATGATGGCGGGAAGCCACCCAAGACACGGCCTATTCACAAAGACCGGGGCGTTCGTGCTGGCGCTGGCCGCACTATTGGTGGCAGCCGCGCCGGTTTTGGCAGAACCTCGTCATGGCCTTTCTGCCTTCGGCGTTTTGAAGTATCCACCCGGCTTTTCCCACTTCGACTACGTGAACCCTGATGCGCCGAAAGGCGGCCGCCTGTCGATGATCGGCGCGGCTGGACGCATCACCTTCGACAGCTTCAACAACTTTATCTTGAAGGGCGATCCGGCACAGGGACTGGGACTTCTGTTCGACAGTCTAATGACACGGGCGTTCGACGAGACCGACGCCATTTATGGCTTGGTGGCAAGCAGCGCTGAAGTAGCGCCCGACGGCAAGTCCGTGGTTTTCCACATGCGCCCCGAAGCCAAGTTTGCCGATGGCTCTCCGGTGACCGCCGAGGATGCCGTTTTCTCATTCGAGACACTGAAGGAGAAGGGCCACCCCAGCCTCGCCCTGCCCTTGCGTGACGTGACCAAGGCCGAGGCGCTCGATCCCCACACCGTGCGCTACACATTCGAAGGTGACTTGACACGCGACCTGCCACTCATCGCGGCGACATTGCCCTTGCTATCGAAGGCCTACTACACGGAGCATCCCTTCAAACAAACTTCGCTCGATCGCCCTCTCGGGTCCGGCCCCTACAAGATCGCGGACTTCAAACCCGGCACATATGTCACGTACAAGCGGCGCCCCGATTATTGGGCCAAGGATCTGAACGTAAACCGCGGGCGCTTTAATTTTGATGAGCTACGTTACGAATACTACCGCGACCGCACTTTGGAACTTGAAGGACTGTTGTCGGGCATTTTTGACCTTCGCGAGGAGTTCACCTCCGTCAACTGGGCAACCAGTTACAATGTGCCTGCGGTAAAGGATGGCCGTCTCATTCGGCTAACGCTTCCCGACGACAGCCCGTCGGGCGCACAAGGCTTCTTCATCAATACCCGGCGCGGCAAATTCAAGGACCCGCGCGTGCGCGAAGCACTCGGTTTGGCTTTCGACTTCGAGTGGTCGAACAAGAACCTGTTCTTCGGGCTCTATGACCGCACCCACAGCTTCTTCCAGAACTCCGACATGATGGCGGTCGGGCCGCCGAGCGCGGAGGAACTGAAGCTCTTAGAACCGTTTCGCGACCGTCTTCCACAGGAAGTTTTTGGTAAGCCCTATTTGCCGCCCGTCACAGACGCCACAGGCCGCAATCGCGAAAACCTACGACGCGCCAAAGAACTCCTGAACGCCGCAGGCTTCAAGGACTACCAGGACCCCCGTGAGGGCAAAGTTCTCGACGTAGAGATCCTGACCTTTTCCCCAAGCTTTGAGCGCATCATCAATCCCTACATCCAGAACCTGAAGAAAATCGGCATCAACGCCTCCCTGCGCCGCGTCGACCCGGCACAGTATGAGCGGCGCATGAAGACGTTCGACTTCGACGTAACAACCCAGCGCTACACCATGAACCTGACCCCCAGCGTCGAACTGAAGAGCTTTTGGGGCTCAGAGGCCGCCGGCATCGACGGCAGCTTCAATTTGGCAGGGATAAGCAATCCTGTCGTCGACGCCCTCATCGACAAGGTCGTGGAGGCCAAAACCCGCGACGAGCTGGTCACCGCAACCCGCGCCGTCGATCGCGTGCTGCGTACTGGACACTATTGGGTGCCACACTGGTATAAGGCGTCACATAACCTCGCCTTCTGGAACAAATTCTCGCGCCCGTCTATCAAACCCGAATACGACCGCGGTGTGATTACGACTTGGTGGTTTGACCCTGCAAGGGCTGCGGAATTGAAAAAGAAGTGAGATCCGTGCTGCTATGATCGCCTATCTTCTGAAACGACTGTTGCTGATCATTCCGACGCTGCTCGGCATCATGCTGATCAGCTTCACCATCATTCAATTCGCGCCCGGCGGCCCAGTCGAACGCATCATTGCGCAGTTGACGGGGCATGACTCCTCGATCGTCTCTCGTATTGGCGGCGGGGGCGGCGACACGTTGGGAACTGGGGGCGCGCAATCGCAAATGGGCCAAGGCGCCGCCGGCGCCTTGACATCGAAGTATCGGGGCGCGCAAGGCCTCGACCCGGAGTTTATCAAGGCCCTGGAAAAGCAGTTCGGCTTCGACAAGCCGGCCTATGAGCGGTTCTTCATCATGATGAAGAACTACCTCACTTTTGATTTTGGCACGAGCTACTTCCGCGACGTGTCCGTGCTTCAGCTCATCAAGGAGAAACTGCCCGTCTCCATCTCGCTCGGGATCTGGATGATGCTGCTCACGTATCTCATCTCGATTCCGCTTGGCATTCGCAAGGCGGTGCATGACGGTCAGCCGTTTGACGCGTGGACGAGTGGGGTGCTCGTAATCGCTTACGCGATCCCTGGCTTCCTCTTTGCTGTGCTTCTGCTGATCCTCTTCGCCGGCAGCTCATTCTTCCAGTGGTTCCCTTCACGCGGGCTCACCTCTGACAACTGGGATGAGCTATCGACGCTCGGCAAGATCGTCGACTATTTCTGGCACCTGACGCTGCCGCTCATCGCCATGGCGGTCACATCATTTGCCACCATGACGTTTCTCACCAAGAACACGTTCCTCGACGAGATCAGAAAACAGTACGTGATGACCGCGCGGGCCAAAGGGCTCACAGAGAACCAAGTGCTCTATGGGCACGTGTTCCGCAACGCGATGCTTCTGATCATCGCCGGCTTTCCCGGCGCGTTCATCAGTGCCTTCTTTGCCGGCGCATTACTGATCGAAACCATCTTCTCGCTCGACGGCCTCGGCCTTCTCTCCTTTGAATCGATCGAGAAGCGCGACTATCCAGTCGTGTTCGCGACGCTGTGGATCTTCTCGCTCTTGGGGCTCGCGGTGAACCTCGTCTCCGACTTCGTCTACACCTTGGTCGATCCCAGGATCGACTTTGAGAGCCGGGAGGTCTGACCTGGTGGACCTGCGCGAACTCGAAACACCGCTGCCGCAGTCGCAGCCGCCGCCTGACGAGCCGGAGGAAAGGGGACCACCGTCCTGGCTCGTGCGCTGGACGGGATTGCGCGGGCGCTTTGAGCTAACGCCCATCAACCTGCGCCGGCTGGCAAATCTTAAGGCCAACAAACGCGGCTACTGGAGCCTTATTATCTTTTCCATCCTATTCGTCTTGTCGCTGTTCGGCGAGTTCATCGCCAACGACCGCCCGATCATTGTGAGCTACAAGGGCGAGATCCTGTTCCCCGTTTTCGTCGACTATCCAGAATCAAAATTTGACGGCTTTCTCGCCATCACCGACTACAAGGACCCGGTGATCCTCGCCGAGATCAAAGATAACGGCTGGGCCCTGTGGCCGCCCATCAGCTATTACTACGACACCATCAACAAGGACTATCCGGGCCGCGAAGGCTTGGACGACTTGTGCCTGGGCTACCCTGCCCCGCCGCCATGGGCCTCCAGCGCCCCGCTTTGCGACGCCCTCCCTGAACAGATCGCCCGCTACGAGGCGATCGGCAACCGCAACTGGCTGGGACTCGATAGTCAGGGGCGCGATGTTGTCGCGCGCGTCATCTACGGCTTTCGCTTATCGGTGCTGTTCGGCTTGCTGCTGACCATTCTGTCTTCGGCAATTGGCGTGGCAGCCGGCGCGGTGCAAGGCTATTTCGGCGGGCGCACCGACCTTATCTTCCAGCGCATTCTGGAGATCTGGTCTTCGATCCCGTCTCTATTCGTGCTCATCATCATCTCGTCGGTTCTGGTGCCGGGCTTCTGGACGCTGCTCGGCGTGCTTCTGATCTTCTATTGGGTCAACCTCGTTGGCGTGGTGCGCGCCGAGTTCCTACGCGCCCGCAACTTCGAATACATCAATGCGGCGCGCGCGCTCGGCCTGTCACACGTGAAGATCATGTGGAAGCACATGCTCCCAAACGCGATGGTGGCAACCCTCACCTTCCTGCCCTTCCAACTTTCTGGAGCCATCGCGGCGTTGACGGCGCTCGACTTTCTTGGGTTAGGGCTACCGCCTGGGTCCGCCTCGTTGGGTGAGCTTCTGTTGCAAGGTAAGCGGCACCTGGAAGCGCCCTGGCTCGGCCTTGCCGGATTCTTCTCCGTCGCCATCATGTTGTCGTTGCTTATCTTCATCGGCGAGGCGGTGCGCGACGCCCTCGACCCGCGCAAGACTTTTAGCTCGGAGGCCACGTCGTAATGGGCAAAGAGACGCTCCTCGATGTCAGAAACCTCTCGGTGTGCTTCGGAGCCGGTAAGGATAAGCTGCTTGCCGTCGATCGCGTGTCTTTCAGCGTCCGCAAAGGTGAGACGGTGGCTCTTGTTGGCGAGTCGGGTTCCGGCAAGACCGTCTCCGCACTCTCGATCTTAAAGCTCCTGCCCTACCCGGCAGCGTCGCACCCCTCCGGCGAGATCTGGTTTGAGGGCAACGATCTGCTTCACAAGCCTGAATCCGAGATGCAAGAAATCCGCGGTGACAGGATTTCCATGATCTTCCAGGAGCCGATGACATCACTCAACCCGCTGCACTCCATTGAGAAGCAGGTAGGTGAGGTCCTCAAGATACACCGCGGCATGGATAATGCCGCTGCACACACCCGCGTGTTGGAGCTATTGCAAAAAGTCGGCATTCACGATCCCGAAAAGCGTCTTGGCGCCTTCCCGCACCAGCTTTCCGGTGGGCAACGCCAGCGTGTCATGATCGCCATGGCGCTTGCCAACGAGCCCGATATGCTTATTGCCGACGAACCGACGACCGCCCTAGACGTCACCATCCAGGCGCAAATCCTGGAGCTCTTGCAACAGCTTCAGCACGAGATGGGCATGGCGATGCTGCTCATCACGCACGACCTTGGAATCGTGCGCAAGATGGCAAATCGGGTTTACATCATGCAGGGCGGCAAGATCGTCGAAGAGGGTCAAACCGAAGAGATCTTCACCGCACCGCGCGACGCCTACACGCAACATCTGCTCGCTGCCGAGCCCAAAGGTATGCCGCCCGCGGCCAACGACACCGCTCCTGTCGTCGTTGAAACAGATGATCTCAAGGTCTGGTTCCCAATCAAGAAGGGTGCGCTGCGCCGCACTGTCGACTACGTGAAAGCGGTCGACGGCCTTTCCCTCAAGCTCAGAGCCGGACAGACGCTCGGCGTCGTAGGCGAGTCAGGATCGGGCAAGACCACACTCGGTCTTGCGATCCTCAGACTCATCTCCTCGACGGGGCAGATCGCGTATGTGGGCGACCGCATCGACGCACTCACCACGCGCCAGATGCGGCCGTTGCGCAAGGATATGCAGATCGTCTTCCAGGACCCATATGGCTCGCTATCGCCGCGACTTTCTGTGGGACAGATTATCGAGGAAGGGCTGCTCATCCAGAACCCGGAACTCGACTACGCAGCGCGGCGCACACGGGTCAGCGCTGCACTCAAAGAAGTTGGGCTCGACCCAGGCGCTCAGGACCGCTACCCGCATGAGTTCTCCGGCGGCCAGCGCCAGCGCATCGCTATTGCGCGCGCCATGGTGCTGAAGCCGAAGTTCATTATGCTCGATGAGCCAACGAGTGCGCTTGACATGTCGGTTCAAGCGCAAATCGTCGACCTCTTGCGCGACCTACAGAAAAAGCGCGACCTCGCCTACCTGTTCATCAGCCACGATCTCAAGGTGATCAGGGCGCTGTGCAACTACGTGATCGTGATGCGAGCCGGCAAGGTGGTTGAGGAAGGGCCTGCCAAAGAGATTTTCTCAAACCCGAAAGAAGAGTACACGCGTACGCTAATGGCCGCCGCCTTCGACTTGAGCGTAGCCCGCCAAGGCGCAATCGCCAGCTAAGATCGATTAGGCTCGCGCGCAGTCTGACGAGATTATCGTGACGGCCAATTCCAGGTGAAGTCTGCACTGCCGGCGGCAAGAAACGCTCATGGCGAGCAGTACACGTTGCAGCAACAGATCCCGGTGAACGAGGAGCTTGCGCAAAAAATTGACACAAAAGTCAGCCGACATTCCGCTTGCATGTCTCATCGTTTGCGTCATCGTATTTGTGGCCACACACATCACCGCACCAGCATGAAACCCGACGACGTCTTTCGCTCCCAATTGCAAACGACGATCATGACCCTTCTCTATTGGGCGCCTTCGATCGCGGACGCTGCACGTATGCAGCAGGATGAAACCGCAGACTACTTCAAGTTCGCAGTGACGCCCTTCATTGCGGCAGGCTGCCCGTTTGAACTCATCCTCCACAACAATCAGAAATATGATCTGGCAATTGCCGGCGAGACCTATGAGGGCCGGGCCACGCCCTCCTTGGACCTCTTCCTTCCCTTCGTGGAGGCCATTGCCAACGGCAATGTCGTGCAACACGACTGGATCAGTCGCCTCACCGGTATGCAACGATCAACAGAAACAATTGTCACGCTTGCCAACGGTTACCTTTGGCGCGAGACACGCGGCCCTGTTGATGAAGCGCCTTCGCTGGTCGACGATGGCACCGAGCTTCGCAAGCGCAGGTTCCTACCCTACCGTCGCTAGAGCCTGATCGTTTCACTTGGACGCACTTGAGGCGTTCCAAGTGAAACGTGAATCACATCTCTACACTTTTGATTTAGAGTAAGATTCACTTATCTGTTGGAGACCTCCCGGGCGAAGGCTGAGTGATTCCATCAAGAACGATCTTGCTCTAAGGCACGCGGGGCGGAAGAATGATGCGAGCCACGATCTCAGTGCCGTCGTGTTTTCGGTGCGGCGTTATATCTTCCAACCCGAATGGATGGCGGCAATGCCACCGGTCAAATTACGGTAGCTGACGCGCGCAAATCCGGCTTCGCGGATCATCGCGGCGAAGCGTTCCTGTGCAGGGAACTTGCGGATACTCTCAACGAGATACCGGTAGGGTTCCCCATCACCTGCGGTGAGTTGGCCCAGACGTGGGATTACCTCGAACGAATGGAAATCATAGAGCCGGTCGAGGATCGGCACCTGCACCTGGGAGAATTCAAGGCAGA
>JAUWCP010000188.1 GCA_030609245.1 Hyphomicrobium sp. | reverse complement strand
CAGGCCTGAGCGCGGTGGTTCTTTTGGTGGCGAGCCTGCGTCGCGCGCGAACCGGCAACGTCAATCGTTCCCGTCTCCAAGATTGCACGGCGAGCCTTAACGGCAGCAATCGAGGCGTCAATCTCCGCGTTACGCGCTTGCTCGAATTTTTTCAGATGCAGAGCCTTCACTCGTGCGATGGAGTCATTAATCTCCGCGTTGCGGGCACGATGGAAGGAGACGCGAGCAATCGAGGCATTGATCTCCGCATTGCGGGCACGACGGAAGGCGACGCGTGCGATCGAGGCATTGATCTCCGCGTTGCGGGCACGATGGAAAGCAACGAGATCGATCGAAGCATTGATTTCCGCGTTGCGGGCACGATGGAAAGCAACGAGAGCGATCGAAGCGTTGATCTCGGCGTTGCGGGCCGCCTCAAACGCTTTGAGACGCTGTGCCTTCACGCGTGCGATCGAGGCATTGATCTCCGCGTTGCGGGCACGATAGAAGGCCACGCGGGCAATGGAAGCGTCAATTTCGGCGTTGCGCGCCTGCTTGAATGCCTTTGCTCGCTGAGCCGAAACGCGCGCGATGGAAGCATCGATCTCCGCGTTACGGGCGCGCGCAAACGCATTCGCATATAGGAGTTCGACGCGTGCGATAGAACACTCGATCTCCATGTTGAGCTGTCCTGACGACAGCGACCGACATTCTATGTTGACGATAGGCCCGGCGGATAGCTCGGCGGAGCCAACGTTCGTTGTCTCACCCAGCACCGGGAGCGCGAGCCCCGATGCGATGAGCACGATTGGAATACGCAAGCGCGACATGACTGATTGACCTCGGTTATTCGAATGCGGCGCCCCGGCGGCGCGAAAAACAATTCGAATATGAATATAATTTATTTAAAATTCGGTGCGTAATTGCAAAAATTTTTTAGTAAGTATTGCCGCTGCGACAAATAAAGAATTCCTTTCGGTTGTTTCTTTCCGGTGCACGAGATGAACACCCGCCGCCGCATCACCTGCGGTCATCGTCGCGAATGGCCCACAATTGGGGCGTGTATTGGTGAACACAAAGTTATCGCGAGGCGCGACAACGCATCCACGATGCGCTATATCCCCGACCGCATGCGAATCATCACTTCCTCCGACGACCTCACCTCAGTCTGCCAGCGCCTATCGACGAACGACTTTGTCGCCGTCGATACCGAGTTCATGCGCGAGCAGACCTTCTGGCCGCAGCTCTGCCTCATACAATTGGCGGTGCCAGGCGAAGCCTTAATAATCGACCCGCTCGCAAAGGGCCTCGACCTTGCCCCGTTCTGGGGGCTGATGGCGAAGGAGGACGTCGTGAAGGTTTTTCACGCCGCGCGCCAGGACGTCGAAATCGTCTTTGCCAAGACCGGGCTCGTACCCCATCCCGTGTTCGATACGCAAATCGCTGCGATGGTTTGCGGTTTTGGGGAGTCGATCAGCTACGTCAATCTGGTGAAAAAGGTGACGGGTGCCGAGCTCGACAAATCTTCGCGTTTCACCGATTGGAGCCGGCGGCCACTATCGGAAAAGCAGCTTATATACGCACTGGCAGATGTCACACACCTGCGTGATATCTATGACCATCTAAAGCAGAAGTTGGCGGCCTCCAGCCGAACTGCCTGGCTCAAAGAGGAGATGGGGATTCTGACAGATCCCGCGACTTACGAATCCCACCCTGAAAATGCCTGGCAACGCCTAAAGCTACGCGTCAGAAACCGTAAGTCGCTTGCGATATTGATGGAACTTGCGGCCTGGCGGGAACGGCTGGCGCAGGGACAGAACGTGCCGCGCTCGCGAATTCTGCGTGATGAGGCGCTCTACGACATCGCCAATCAAGCACCGACAAGCACTGACAAGCTGAGCGAATTGAGGACCCTTAGCGAAGGCTTCTCGCGCTCAGCGCGTGCCAAGGAGATCGTCGAGGCTGTAAAGATCGGTTTGGCACGCGACGTGAAAACTCTGCCACCCGTAAACCGTGGCCAACAACTCTCAGCAGGAACAGCCGCGCTAATCGATCTATTGCGCGTGCTGCTAAAAGCTTCGGCCGCACGCCATGAGGTTGCGCCGCGACTTATCGCAGCGTCGAGCGATCTGGAACGCATCGCTTTGGAAACCGAGCCTGATATCCCAGCCCTCAAGGGCTGGCGGCGGCGCTTGTTCGGAGAGGATGCGCTGCGTTTAAAGCGCGGCGAGATCGCGCTGACGCTCGACAGCGGCGAAGTCGTAGCCAGAGACATCTCGAAGTCTTAGCTGCGCCCGGGGTCGTAGCGGTTTTTTTGACGCCACTCGGAAAAGAAATAGGCAAGACTGTCATCGATCGTATCGGGCAGGACGATTCGTACGGTAATGAGCTGGTCGCCAGCCTCAAGCCGCCCGGCACACTTGATCCCCTTACCCTTTAAGCGGAAGACGCGGCCGGAGTTCGTTCCCTTGGGAAGCATGAGCTGCACACGTCCTGCGATGGTCGCCACCTCGATCTTGGCGCCGAGGACGGCTTCATCGATGGTAATCGGCACCTCTAATAGAATGTCGCTGTGGGAGCGCTGGAACCAGGCGTGTGGGCGCACACGTACCTCCACCAGCGCATCGCCGCGCTCAGCGGTTCCGACGCCAGCCGCGCCTTTCCCCTTTAGCCGCAGAACCTGGCCGTCGCTGACGCCGGCAGGAATGCTGAGATCGAGCACGCCGCCTCCGGGCATCGTGACACGTTTTTTGGCACCCAACACCGCTTCCAGAAAGTCTAACTCCAGCGTGTAGCGAACGTCGGGCCCTTTGACGCTGAAACCGCCACGCTGACCTGAGCGGCCGTAACGCGCTCCGCCGAAGATATCGGAGAAGACGTCACCCACGTCGAAGTCTTCGAAGCCCGCCCGGGCGCCAGCCCTGGCACCGCGTGCTGCTCCGCTGGCGTACCGGCGAAACCCGTCCCGGCGCGGGTCACCGCGTGCGTCGATCTCACCGCGATCGAAGGCACGGCGCTTTTTAGGATCGCTCAAGATCTCATAAGCCGACGAAACCTTTTTGAACTGTTCCTCGGTCCCGGCGGAGTTCGCCGGGTTGAGGTCGGGATGCAGCTCCTTGGCCAGCCTGCGAAACGCCCTGCGGATGTCCTTATCCGAGGCGCCTTTCGCAACGCCTAGGGTCGCGTACGGGTCGTCGGCCATTGCGGAAATGTTCCGATCGTTGCGGACAGAAAACCTATTCTAACAGGAATTGTGGCGGCTGCAGACCTGGGATTTCTTGGTTCTCAACGGCCTATACGGACCTTCGCTTGGCGGCCCAATAGTAGGGCGAGTGAGCCCAGACGGCGACGCAGGCGCTCCCCATCCATTCCGGCGTAGGACCTGGGGATAGTAAGGACAAGCTTGTCGTCCTCATAGCTTAGGGGGGTCTCGTCTATGACACCCGAAATTCCGATAGAGAGCATGTGCGCGGTTCGCACCGCCGCACCGACGATACGCGCGCGTTTTTGCAAACGCTTGGAAAGAACGGATTTCAGCTGATCGGAAAGATCCTTGCCACGGCCGTCCCCGGCACCGACATGACGATAGAAGATGGAGAGCGCAAGAAACACGCGGCTAGGATGGTCGATTCCGCCAAGTGCGGCATACGCCAGCAAGTTGAGGCCCTGCTCGCCGCGATAGTCAGGGTGCGCGCGCCAGCTAATGTCAGAGATAAGGCAAGCGGCATGGCGCAGGCGCCGTTCTTCAGGCGTTTCACTTGGGCCCGGCCGTGTGAAAATCGCGTCTGTCCAGCTACACAACTCCCAGGCGTGTTCAATGGAGCGAGAGCGCAAGCTCGACAGCTCGGCGCAGTAACTGATGAGGGGATCCTTGCGGCGCTCGTGCGCGGACAAAAGACTGAAAAGCAAACCCTCGCGGATACCAAAAACGGAAAAGACGACTTGGCTCGGCTCCGCTTTCTTGAGCAGCTCTTCTAGAACCACCGCGCCATAGGGAAGCACCTCACGCCGCGCCTTAGCGAGTTCATCGGCGCCCGACAAACCACTGAGCTTCTTCGACTTGCGGACATACTCGCAAAAGGCAATCGCCTCGGCGGTAGGAATTGCATAGTTCTGGGTGACGTGTAGCGGGTAGCTCGTTTGCTCCATGTGCAGGCGGGCCAGCGCCCGCCAGCTCCCGCCCACCGCATAGAAAAGACGCCCTTTTCCTCCCGAGAGCCAGGGCACGCGCGCTATGCCCTCCTCCACAATGGGAATGGCCTTTTCGACCTTGGCGCCGGTGGTATCGATGAGCCGCAAGGCGCCAAGAGGCAGCGTCACCGCTTCCTTGAGCTTCTCCGCTGAGAGATCGATGATCTCCAAGCTCCCGCCGCCAAGGTCACCGGCGATCCCGTTGGCGTTGATGAAGCCCATCATGATGCCCTGCGCGGCAAGCTGTGCCTCCTTTTCGCCGGAGAGAACCTCAATCCGCGTCCCGCACGCCTTCTCTGCACGCTCGATAAATTCCGCACCATCAGAGGCATCGCGCACGGCAGCCGTAGCCATGGCGCGAACGTTCTTAACCTCTAATATCCTCGCAATCGAACGGAAGCGGACGAGCGCAGCAAGCGCACGCTGCTTGCTCTCCTCGCCGAGTTTGCCGGAGGTGGCAATAGAGCGGCCGAGACCGCAGAGAACCTTCTCGTTGAACAGCGGCGCTGGAGAGCGCACCGCACCCTCATAGACGACGAGGCGAACAGAGTTCGAGCCAATGTCGATGACGCCAAGGGGCTCAAGCTCCGATGATCTGCCGCCCCGCTCGCCGAACAACCGCTCCAAGCTGGTCAAATCAAGCCCCTGATCAGTCCTTTGCGAGCAGCTTGAAGCGGGGCGGGAAATTCTCCTTCAGCGCTTGGCCTCGACCCGAGAGACTCGGATTGGTGAGGAAATATTGGTGCGCGT
>JAUWCP010000184.1 GCA_030609245.1 Hyphomicrobium sp. | reverse complement strand
GCTCTTGGGATGCCTTCGTTCCTTATGGCTGCCTGCACCTTGCCGTCGTCACCATTTGCGTGCTTCTCGTCGCCAGCCTCGTCTTCGCGGCGCGCGCACTTCGTGTGCCGCAGGAGGTAGCTTTGCGGCGTGGAATTGGTGTTTTCGCGCTTCTCTATTGGGTGACCCACGCTATCTGGTGGAGCGGCCACGGCCTCGCTCCCGCCACCGGCCTGCCGCTGCACATCTGCAACCTCAACGGACTTGTCGCCCCGTTCGCCCTCCTGACCGGCAAACGCTGGCTGCGGGCGACGCTCTACTTTTGGACTTTCGCGCTCACCGTCCAGGCCTTCATCCAGCCGGCCTTAGTGCTTGGACCTGCCTCGCCGGTGTTCTGGTGGTTCTGGGCAGCTCACACCATAGTGCTCGCGTGCGCGGTCTATGACCTTGCCGTCCTCGGCTTCCGCCCCGATTGGCGCGATCTCTGGCACGTCTACGTGGTGAGCGCGCTCTACCTCGCAGCAATCGTTCCGGTCAACATCCTGCTCGGCGCCAATTACGGCTTTATCGGCAATCCGCCGCCCGGGGTGAGGATCCCGCCCTTCGTCGATGCGCTAGGGCCCTGGCCCCTGCGCGCCGTCATTGTCGTCGCGCTCGGCGCGGCAGGCTTTGCGCTGCTTGCGCTGCCCTGGCAGGGTCAGAACACACACACGCAAATAAACAAATCGAAAAAGTGAGCTGAAAGCCTTGGTCGCGTACTTCAAAGAGCATGGCGCTCCAGTTTCTCACACTAGCAGCGAGCTGAAACCGAAGCCGAGCCAACTGGGCGTGTTGGTGGACTAGAGGGAACCAGGCATGTGCGAATACAAACAACGCGTTGTCTGCGGCACTCAGCAAATACATTGAGATTTCTCACTTGCAACCGACGCATGGCCTCATTGAATGTCGGCCGCTGCGGTTGAGCCGTAAGCGGCTCGTGAAGGAGCCAATGTCCGCTTTTGGCACTTAGCGGACATTTTGTGCACCCGGCCGCATGTCCGCTTTCGGGGGTAAAGCGGACATTCCTGATGCGCGCTCTAATGTCCGCTTTTGACCCAAAGCGGACATCGAGGGCCAAACAACGCATCGCGCCGGATCCTAACTTAGGAACTGATATCGCCTCGTGGGGCAGGGCAACTGAGCAGGGGCGCGATCGGTGAGGCCCTGTTTTTTGTCATCTCCACTGCAACGGCAAATGCCCGTTCCTGAGTCACACAGAGTCGCACACGGCGAGATCACTTTCCCGCGTGGCAATAGTCAAGAAACCGAGCGGCCGTCTACGGGCTTCCTCGCGGCATTCGCCGACAGCTCTCTCCGACCTCCGGTCGCCGCGCAACCTCAATATTTGTACGCGCCAGCCCCAACCAGGAAGTCACCGACTCGCACGACGTACGAACTCTTGTCGTGTATCCGGTTGTCTGCCGGGCTCTTAAACTTGTAATCGACCCAGCCATCTTTATCGATCGCGACAATCTCTTTGATGAACAGCTTGCCACCGGCATCAGGCGTGTTTAGGTCGTTCTTACCAAGCGCCGCCGCGAGTTCTAGAATGGATTTATGCAATTTCGTCCTCATCGAACGCATGGTCGCGTTCGAGTTCGCATGAAATCCTCTCAATTTGACCCTGGGCGCTGTCAGGTCCCCGGACGCTGGCAATATTAAACAAGGCATCCGCGCGATTGACGACGGAGATGTTCGTCCGACCGATGATGACGCCATCGAAAACGGACCGCACGTCGGTGTCGCCACCTTCATAAGGATTTGTTACGACGCCGATAACATCGTCCTCAGCGATGCTGTCCCCTAACGTCTTGAACGCGCGAAATAGACCTCCCTCCGGCGCACGCACCCACTGGCTAGAGCCCGCAAATACGGACCGGGTCTTCGAGCTTTTCGCGAATTTGGGACCCAGCATACCGAGTTCGTGCATGACCTGTAAGATACCGCGCACGCCAGCACGTACGGAAATCTCGTCGAGTCGCAGGGCTTCGCCCGCCTCGTAGATAACGACATCGACGTCAAGTTCATATGCCGCATGACGCAGCGAACCATCGCGCGCCGTGGATTGGAGAATCACGGGTGCAGCGAACGCTGCCGCAATACGCTTTAAGTCTGGGTTTGAAAAGTCGGCGCGAACTTGGGGCAGATTTGATCGGTTTATTGCGCCCGTATGCAAATCAATGCCGAGATCGCAGCGCGCCACGACTTCGTTCAGGAAGAGATAGGCAAGCTGACCGGCCAGCGATCCGCTCGGAGAACCCGGAAAAACGCGATTTAAGTCCCGGCGGTCGGGCAAATAGCGTGTCTGCGCAAGAAATCCGAACGCGTTGACGATCGGAACGCATAGCAAGGTGCCTTTCAGCGCATCGAGACCCTTCGTATTCAGCAGACGCCGTATGATCTCCACGCCCAAGATTTCGTCACCATGGATGGCGGCACTGATGAAGAGCGTCGGGCCCGTGCGACGACCGTGAATCACATGGATAGGCAACGAAACCGGAGTGTGGTTTGAAAGCCGCGCTATTGGAATGTCTATAAGACAGCGCGTGCCAGAGCGAACAGTTTCTGCGCCGATCTCGAAAGGCGGGCGCATGGTCAGCCCTGGCCCCTCGTCTTCGTCTTGCCGACCTTGGCGTTCGTCTCCAGGAACTCGATGATCTGTCCCGCAATATCGGTGCCGGTCGCCTCCTCGATGCCCTCCAGCCCTGGGGATGAATTTACCTCGATGACGACCGGACCATGGTGGGACCGCAACATATCGACACCGCAGACATTTAATCCCAAGGCGCGCGCCGCACCAACTGCGGAGGTGCGTTCCTGCGGGGTGATGCGGATTAGGCTCGCGCTGCCGCCGCGATGTAGGTTCGAACGAAAGTCGCCTTTGGCACCCTTGCGTTGTATGGCCGCGATGACCCTGTCGCCGATCACGAAGCATCGAATGTCCTTGCCACCGGATTCCTTGATGAACTCCTGCACAAGAATGTTGATTTTGGCTCCGGCAAACGCCTCGATCACCGATTGCGCGGATTTTGGCGTCTCGGCCAGAACCACACCAATGCCTTGCGTACCTTCGAGCAGCTTGATCACGCAGGGAGCCCCACCTGCGATCTGGACCACTTCGGCCGCTTTCTTCGGACCGTGAGCGAAGCACGTGACGGGAAGGCCGATGCCACGGCGTGATAAGAGTTGCATGCAACGTAATTTGTCGCGTGATCGGCCAATCGCAACGGATTCGTTCAGCGGATAGATACCCATCATTTCGAACTGACGCAGAACGGCTAGTCCATAGAACGTGACTGAGGCACCGATACGAGGGATCACTGCATCATATCCACGCAGGCCCGCGCCGTCGTAGTAGGCAAAGGGCTTGTGGGAGGTGACGTTGATGATAACGCGCAACGTGTGGATGTGATCAAGTTGGTGTCCACGCGCCTCCGCCGCTTCAATAAGCCGCCTATGCGAATAGACGTTCGGATTGACACAAAGCATCGCGATCTTCATCTCGAAATTCCTTCGCCGGTTCGGAGCCGCCGCGCTTTAGGGGTCAAAGGTGGCTCCCAGTTGGGGCGCGCTTACTTTCCAAGAACGAAAGAACGCCCCGGGTCGACCAGATACTTGCCTCGGACGGCGTTGCGTCCCAGTAGCATGCGGAAGCCCATCTCGTCGCGTCGGGTTAGCGATAATTCGATAGGCCAGCACCGCCCCTCAATGCAGATGGACGCGCTGACGAACAGGCGCTCCTCCGTTTGTCCATTCGAACTCTTCACGGATCGGCGCGCAATGAGGGGGGCAACACATTGCACCGCGGTGCCGTCATCTCGCTGTTCGGGGCGTAACTCGAAACTGACCAGGCTCTGCCCGTTCTTCTGGACGACGTTGATGTTCAGTGCGTGCAGCGCAGACGTGCGGGCACCGGTGTCGACCTTGGCCTTGACCCGAACGTCGCCAAAATCCGGAAATGTCACCCACTCCCGCCATCCCAATATTGACTTTTCCGCTCGGTGTCGCAGGCGTGGAGTGACATGCGGTTCTCGGTTACCCGTGCCCATCACTGCAATGAGCCCCTACGCGAATTCCTCTTCGCCGCGGCTCCGCTGGCCCCGTCATGGAGATGTTCGGCATTGATTCGCCGGTAATTGGCCAACGTCCGATGGTCCAGCACGCAGAAGTACGTCTCCATATCGATCAGCACATAACCCAGTTCCAAGAGTTCTCGCCCGATCGCCTCGATATCTTCCTCATAGAGCCTGCGCCGCCCGGTCATCTCGCGCATGAGCTTCATGGATATTTGGAACCGTCCGCGATCCTTGCCGCCGAACGGCAGCTCATAGAGTGCCGCCAAGCTAGCCTGCCCCCGGAAGCGGTACCAGTCTCTAAGTTAGAATCCGGCGCTCATTGGCCAGCGTCTGAACTGGCTGAAGCGGAGCGTAAGCCAGGATAGAGGCTGGCGGCAAGATCGTTTCCGGAGCCGGTGGTCGGTATAAGAGTGAAGAGCGCTGATGTCCGCTTTTGGCACTTAGCGGACATTTTGTGCACCCGGCCGAATGTCCGCTTTCGGGGGTAAAGCGGACATCTGTAATGCACGCTCTGATGTCTGCTTCTGACCCAAAGCGGACATTCAGCTGGCGCCACCAGCAAGGGCACTGGCTTCACTCGCCATCTTCTTTTGACGCCCGGCGTTCGTCTACCTCGCCGCCTGCAGCTGCGACGTTTCGAAGATCGATGAGCGTTGAAATGTCGCAATGGGATTTGACTGCGATCAAGTCACCCAAGGCGATTCGTCCCTATGTCCCTGCCTACTCGCGGTCAGCGCCGTTTGGCACGCGGTGAAATGCTGGTTGGCGATGGATACTCACCTTGTCGCGGGGAACACGGAAAGATCTGCATGCGCAGAATCGGCAAACGCCAACTCGAGCAATGGGCCTGCCTTCCCGGCGTGGGCTGCCACGCCAAGCCGGG
>JAUWCP010000246.1 GCA_030609245.1 Hyphomicrobium sp. | reverse complement strand
ACTGACCAATGCGCTGGGCGGCGTATTGAGCCAATCGTATGCGCGCGTCAGTAAGAAGCGCATCGCCGCACCGCGCGCCAGCATTGGCATCGCCTCGCGCTCCGCATTGGTTAGCGGGCGGACATCTTCATAGCCCCGCAGGAACGCGCGTCCCTTGGTGATGTTGAAGGACGCGTCCTGCTCGAAGCACCAGGCGTTGAGGCACACTGCGATGTCGTAGGCGAGCGCGTCGGTACAGGCGAAGTAAAAGTCGATGAGCCCTGACAGCTGGTTTCCCAGGAAGAAGACGTTGTCGGGGAAGAGGTCGGCATGAATGACGCCTTCTACGAGGCCCGTTGGCCATCCCGCATCGAGCACATCAAGCTCGCTCTCGATAAGTTGCCCAAGTCCGGCAGAGATTTCCTCGGTCCGGTTGGCAAAGCGTTTGTAAAGCGGGCGCCAGCCAGCAGGCCCTAGGGCGTTCGCGCGTTGCAACGCAAAGCCTTCCCCGCCCAGATGCATCTCGGCTAAGGCGCGCCCCACAGCGGCGCAATGCATTGGCGTCGGCCGGCGGATCCAAAATCCCTCTAGGAACGTTACAAGAGCGGCGGCGCGCCCGGCGAGCTCGCGCAAGTTGCGGCCTTCCCGATCGCGTACTGGGATGGGGCACGACACACCGCGGCTTGCCAGGTGCTCCATGAGGCCGAGAAAAAACGGCAGGTCGTCGCGAGCAACGCGTCTTTCATATAGCGTCAGGATGAAAGGGCCGCGGGTGGCATGGACGATGTAGTTGGTGTTCTCGACACCCTCGGCGATACCCTTGAACGATAACAGTTCGCCCAAGTCATAGCTGGCCATGAAGGTCGAAAGTTCCTCGTCGCTGACTTCGGTGTAGACGGCCATAAGGATTATAGGTCTCGCGAGGGTCCGGTGATGTTAGGCGCTCGACGCAGCGCGAAGCTCACGCGGTACGCTGAAGGCTATATTCTCGTTCGCCGTCGTTACGGTCTCAACCGTCAGATCAAAGCGTTTGCGGAATTCTTCGATCACTTCCTCGACGAGCTCTTCAGGTGCGGACGCACCTGCTGTGATGCCGACGGTCTGTAAGCCTTCGAGATCGGCCCACGGGATTTCCTGGGCACGCTCAATCAACTGGGCTTTGGCGCAGCCAGCACGCTGTGCCACCTCCACCAATCGCAACGAGTTGGAGCTTTGCGGGCTGCCGACGACCAGCAGGCAGCCGATGCGTGGGGCCATGGCTTTGACCGCCGCCTGCCGGTTGGTCGTGGCGTAGCAGATGTCTTCCTTTTGCGGGCCGACGATCTGCGGAAAGCGGCTTTTCAAGAGAGCCACGATGTCGGCCGTGTCGTCGACCGACAGCGTCGTCTGTGTGACGTAGGCAAGCTTTGCCGGGTCTTTCGGGACAAAAACGTGTGCATCCTCGACGGTCTGGATCAGGTGAACTGCGCCATCTGGGAGCTGGCCCATGGTTCCGGCCACCTCTGGGTGCCCGGCATGGCCGATAAGTAGGATCTGGAGCCCCTGCTCAAAGTGTCGCGCTGCCTCCAGGTGGACCTTGAAGACCAGGGGGCACGTTGCGTCCAGAACGAACAAATTGCGGGCCTTGGCCGCCGCCGGTATGGCTTTGGCGACTCCGTGTGCCGAAAAGATCACGGGCTGGGTCGTCTCAGGGATCTCATCCAGTTCCTCCACAAAAACGGCGCCTTTGGCCTTCAAGGAATCCACGACGTAGCGGTTGTGGACGATCTCGTGACGCACGTAGACGGGCGCACCGAACCTGGCTAGGGCCAGCTCGACAATTTGAATGGCCCGGTCGACGCCAGCGCAGAACCCGCGAGGGGCCGCCAAATAAAGGGTGAGGCGCGGGCGTTGAACGTGTGCCCTAGGAGGGGGCGAATCGGGCATTCTCTTTCTCGTCTCTCCAGCGGCCAGACGCCGCAACGTGCTTTGCCGACGTAAGCCTGAGGTGGTAAGTTTTGAGTCGGGACAATACAGGAAGCCTCCGCTGTCGGCCTAGAAGTTTGGGCAGGCCGGGCACGCAAGAGGCCGGAGAAGGGCTAGACCGGGGCGCTATGACGCAATCCGTGACGAGCGCTGCGCGTACCGCTGTGCGGGTTTGCTCGTGCGGGCTCTTGGCTATTCTCGTTGCCGGCTGCGGACTCTCCTCCATTACGTCCGGTTTTGGCAGCAGCGTGTTTGGCGGCTCTTCATCGGAGAGTGAGCCAGCCCCTGGCGTCACTGAGGAGCAGCTTCTCTCTGCGGCCAAGGCCAATCAAGGGGGCATCGGCAGCGGAACTGTGGGCGAGATCGCGCATGGCTGTCCGCGCCTGAAAGTCTCCCCGCGTGATAGCCACCTGACAATCTATGAGCCTGGCCGCGCCGGCGACGGCCTTGCCATCATGCATCGTGGCGAGATCACGAAGACGGCACGCGAATGTCAGATCGAGCCGGGCCGCGTTACGGTGCGCTACGGTTTCTCTGGCCGGGTGCTATTGGGTCCGCGCGGCAAACCAGGACGCGTGAGCCTGCCGGTCAACATCATCGTGACTGATTCCAAGCGCGAGAAGATCATCACCGATTCAATAAAAATCGATGTCGCAATCGCCGACGACAAACCGATTGGATACTTCTCAGCCGTACGCTCAGTGACATTCAACATTCCGGAAGGTACGCGGCCGGGAGAGTTTGTGCTGTTTGTCGGATTTCAGCAGAACGCGCCTGGCGCCGGCTAACCCAAACCGGGCACAAACAAGCACTTCTTAATTGAGGTTTCCGTCGAGATCGCGAATGCCGTTCTCGATCAGCGTATCGGCCGTGGCGCCGGCGACGCGGCTTTTCAAGATTTTCTCCGCCGTAGCGATAGCGCTCTCAACAGCCGCCGTGCGCACGTCGCTCAGCGCCTGGGCCTCGGCTCGCTCGATCTTCTCTTCGGCCAGCTTGGTGCGACGCTCTACGGACTCTTGCAAATTCTTGCGTGTTTCCGCAGCAAGCGCTTCCCCCTCTCGCTTGGCCTGCTCGAGGATGGTCTTTGTCTCATCCTCGGCCTCACGGCTTCTTCTCTGATAGTCTGCGAGCAGTGCGTGCGCCTCGTCACGCAAGCGTCGCGCTTCGTCGAGGTCGGCACGAATGGCAGTGGCGCGGTCGTCGAGGGCCTTTCCGACTATCCCGGGAACGCCATAGTAGATCAGCAGTGCAACGAAACCGATAAAGGCGATCATTACCCAAAAGACGGGATCGGCGGGATGGAACATTCGACCCTCACTCGGCAGCGGGTTGCAGGAATTTCTTCACTTCGGCGGGGCTGACGTCCTCGCCCAAGAGCTTGCCCACGACGGCGCTTGCTGTTTCAACTGCAATCTCGTTGATGCTGGCCAGCGCCTTGGATTTGGTCACGGCGATGCGAGCTTCGGCCTCTCCGAGCTTGGAGGCGAGCTGGCCCTCGACGTTCGCGCGCTCTTTATCCGTTTCGTCGGCGAGTTTGTCGCGCATTTCTTTGGCCATGCCGGACGCCTTCTGGTGCGCTTCGCTTAGCGCCTTCTCATATGCGGCGAGCGCTTCATCGGTTTCCTGCTTGA
>JAUWCP010000284.1 GCA_030609245.1 Hyphomicrobium sp. | reverse complement strand
TTAAGCGTATGCTCTCCCGATCCTCGACTTGCGGGGGCCATCGCTTTCTGCGATATTTTCAAGCAGATTTGCAAAGTATGTGAGGAGCGAAAGATTAATGGGTTTGAGCGCATGGCATTTGCTCATCCTCGCGCTTGTCGCGCTTCTTGTGTTCGGCGGCAGCGGGCGCATTTCGTCTATCATGGGCGACATGGCCAAGGGCATTAAGAGCTTCAAGAAGGGCTTGTCCGAGGATGAAGAGGACGAGAAACCGGAGCCGCCCAAGGTGATCGACCAATCGCCTACCAAGATATCAGAGCGCGAGAGCGAGCGTCACAAATCGGGCTGATCCTTGCGGCCCGCAAGCCGGAGCGCCGTGGTACTTTGGCGCCGTAGGCATTTTGCCCTTGATTGCGCCGGCCGCATCGCCAATTGGAACGGCGCATGTTTGACATTACTTCCAGCAAGCTTCTGATCCTCGCCATTGTGGCCCTGCTCGTGGTGGGGCCGAAGGATTTGCCTCTTCTATTGCGCACGATCGGCAAGTACATGGGTGTCATTCGCCGGCACGCGGCTGAGTTTCGTGCCCAGTTCGATGAGGCGGTGCGTGACACGGAGCTGGAACAGCTCAAGCAAGACCTTGAAAGCGTGGGTCACGAGATGAAGTCCACGATAGACGAGGGGGCTGCCGCAATCGATCGCGACATCGAGAGCGCGAAACTGAACGTCCACCAAGCGGTTGATAGCGAGCCCTCAGAGGCCGAAGCAGGAGCAAAGAGCAAAGCTCTACCTGTGGCTGACCCAGAGCCAACGCAGGAAAAGCCGCTGCCTGAGAAGACCGGGACAAGAGCGACGTGAGCGAGATCACCGAGCGCCCGGGTCAAGATGGCATCGACGCCTCCAAGGCGCCGCTTCTGGACCATCTTGTTGAGCTGCGCCAAAGGCTCATCTGGTCGCTTATCGCGGTTGGTGCTGCGTTCGCGGTGTGCTTCGCCTTCGCCAATGAGATCTACAATATCCTCGTGCTGCCCTATCAGTGGGCGACCGGCGACGCCGAGAAGATCGAGATGATCTACACTGCGCCGCAGGAATATCTCTTCACGCAGATGAAGTTGGCGCTGTTCGGCGCGGTTTGCATCTCGTTTCCAATCATCGCCATACAGATCTACAAGTTTGTCGCGCCGGGGCTGTACAAGAACGAGCGCAAGGCATTCTTCCCCTATCTAATCGCGACTCCAGTCTTGTTCCTCATCGGCGCGGCGATGGTCTACTTCGTCGTCATGCCAATGGCGATGCGTTTCTTCCTGTCGATGCAGCAGACGGGTGGACCGGTCGAGATAACACTGCACGCACGTGTGTCCGAATACCTGGCGCTGATCATGACGTTGATCATCGGGTTCGGGATCTGCTTCCAGCTTCCCGTCGCGCTGACGCTGCTGGCGCGCGCGGGTGTCGTGACGGCGGATGTTCTCAGGAAGGGCCGGCGCTACGCAATTCTGGGCATAACGGCGGTGGCGGCCGTGCTCTCCCCGCCTGATCCATTCAGCATGATCGCCATGATTCTACCGACGATCCTGCTCTATGAGCTCTCGATCTGGGCGGTGGAGCGGGTGGCAAAACAGCACGCTGCGGCGCAGACAAAGACCTAGCTTGCCATCTTCAGTGGCTTCATCTTGGACGTATCCACCTCGCGCTCCGCGTGCCAAAGATCATAAGCCGTCTGCATGTTGAGCCACGCCGCCGCCGAGGTCTCGAATATTGCGCCGAAACGCACGGCCATCGACGGTGTTACCGGCTGCTTCTCAGCAAGGATGTCGTAAAGCGATTGACGCGATATCCCGAGCGCCCTGGCCAGCTCTGTCTTCGGGACGGGCAGGGCAGGCAACATGATCTCGCGCAGAAACGCGCCTGGATGCGTCGGACAACGATCCGTTGATCTCTTGGGTGGTGCGACCATGACCAGATGGCTCCTTTAGATACGCTATACATTCAAACCCGTCATTGACACCTAGTGATAGTCCTCAAAGTCGACGTCGATGGCGTCCTGGTCCTGCCATCCAAACGTAATACGCCAGTTAGCCGAAACAGATACAGCGTAGCGGCCTCTGGATGTTCCCGACAATCTATGAAAACCGAGGCCCGGCAGGTGGAGGTCGTCGGGACCGGTTGATGCATTGAGACGGTCGAGGATCATAGTGATCCGCTCAATTCTATCGGGTGGCAGCTTGGCAGCGTCATTGCGTTCCCAGTACCGCCTTAGCGAGCGGCTGCGAAAGGAGAGGATCATCGCTAAGTCTCCAGTATTCGTCGTAGCCCATCGCGCGTCTCTCCTTTTGGTAGGGTGCATGCCGAATCTTTCGTTCAGCTTGATGGAAGTGTAAGGTAAAAGTTGACACTATGTCAAGTAATGCCATACATATAGTTGAGGGCGATTCACGGTTGGTTTCGGGAAGGCCTTTCGGGCGACGTCGCAGTTCTGGACCGGCGAGCGTTGGCGGCCTATAGGACGCCCAGATAGATACGTCGCTAATGCTTAAGGTCATACCCCGTGTTCGACATCAAGTGGATCAGAGATAACGCCGGCGCGTTCGACGCCGGTCTGAAAAAGCGCGGGCTTGAGCCGCTGTCGAAGAAGCTCCTGGAGCTGGACGAGGCGCGGCGGCGGCATCTGACCAAGTTGCAGGAGGCGCAGTCGCGCCGCAACGCGGCCTCCAAAGAGATCGGCAAGGCAAAGGCGGCCAAAGATGAGGCTGCGGCGGCGAAACTGATGGCCGAGGTGGTTGAGCTGAAAGAGGTCATTCAGCAAGGCGAGGCGGAGGAGCGGGAACTTGATGGTGCTCTAAAAGCCGAACTGGAAGTGATCCCGAACCTGCCGCTCGACGACGTGCCGCTCGGCAAGGACGAAACCGACAACAAGGAGGTACGCAAGGTTGGCACGCGGCCTGAGTTTGACTTCAAACCAAAGCTGCATTTTGAGATCGGCGAGGCGCTGGGCCTCATGGACTTTGAGACCGCGGCAAAGATTTCCGGCGCGCGATTTGTTGTGTTGAAGGGCGCGCTGGCGCGTCTGGAG
>JAUWCP010000299.1 GCA_030609245.1 Hyphomicrobium sp. | reverse complement strand
ATGCTGGGTCTCAGCCCCCGCGTGCCACGGTTCGTTAAGAAGTTCGGCTGCATTGGCGAGATGATCGAAGGAGCCATCCGCACTTACTCGGAGGAGGTGCGGGCTGGTACTTTCCCGGCCCCAGAGCACACCTACTCCATGAAGGTCGGCTCTGGCCCCTCCGCCAGTCGCACGAGGGCGGCCGACCTGAAGGCCACGAAAAAGCCGAAAACGACGAGCAGCTAAGCATCGCGAGGCAAGTTTGGGCGAGCCGTGATAGGCATGGCCGATCAATGGTTTGCGTAAAGGAAGCTCTCGGCTATCTATGCGCCATCACTGAGAGCCCCCGCAGGGCCTTCTCACAAAGAATACAACGCAAGAAGCTGAAGGGCTGAGTCCAGAATGGTCGACAATAACGACAACCTATTCCGAGAGGTCGAAGAAGAGCTGCGAAGAGAGCGGATGGAGAAGCTGTGGAAGCGGTATGGCAACTATGTCATTGCAGCTGCCGCGCTGATTGTCATCACCGTCCTCGGTTACAAATATCTTGAAAAGGTCCGCCTCGAAGCGGCAGAAGCCGCCGGCGCGCAGTACGCGGCCGCGATGACCTTGAAGTCGGATGGCAAGAAGGAGGAGGCGACCAAGGCCTTCGAAACGCTTGCAAAGGAAGGCCCTGCTGGATATGGGGCTTTGGCGCAGCTGCAACTCGCCGGTCTACTCAACGAGCAGGGAAAAAAAGCCGAGGCACTCGCCACTTACGATGCGCTCGCCAAGAATAGCGATGCCGATACGCTATTGAGCGGATACGGCGCCTTGCAGGCGGCCTCGTTGCGGCTCGCAGACGCAGACTGGACGGAGATGCAGAATCGGCTCAACGATCTTTCTGCTGATATTAGCCCGTGGCGCTACAACGCGCGTGAGCTTTTGGGACTGGCGGCATTCAAGGCGGGCAAGCCCGACGAGGCGCGCAAGATCCTCGAACCGTTGCTCGCCGATCAAAGGACGCCGCAGGGCGTTATCGATCGTGCACAGGTCGTGATGGGACAGATCGTTGCCGCCAAGCTTGCCAAGCAGGCGGGGGCAAGCGGGCCGGAGACGCCAAAGGCGGCCGCAAGCGCGAACACGACGCCCGCTCCAAGTGGAGATGCAGCCGCAGCGAGCGAGAAGAAGGAATAGGGTAGCGGGCATGACGGGGAGGATTCGGCCGGCGGGTATTGCAGTGGTGGGGCTTGTCGCGCTCACACCGCTCTCAGGCTGTTCCGATACCCTTGATAGCTTACCCAAACTGGGCGATCTCAATCCCTTTGCGGAAAAGCAGGTGCCTTTGCCCGGCCGGCGCATCTCCGTGATGCCCGCTCAGGGCAACAAGCTGCCTGGCGACCTCGCCGACGCGAGCAAACCGATCACGTTGCCGCCACAGCGCGTGAACGAGGATTGGGCCCAGCCCGGCGGCGACCCAAACAATGCGCCAGGCCATCTGGCTTTCAATGGCGCGGCAAAAGAAGTTTGGTCGGCTGACGCCGGCGAGGGATCGAGCAGTGCAGGCCGCGTGACGGCCAGCCCCATCGTCTATGGGGGCAACATTTATACGCTCGATGCGGAGGCCAACTTAAGCGCCTTTGCCACTTCGGGCGGATCGGCCAAGTGGCGCGTCTCACTCAAGCCCGACAGAGAAAATGCCCAGACCAGCATCTGGTCAATGTCGCTAATAGGTGGCGGCGATGGGGGCGGATATGGCGGCGGCCTTGCAGCTGATTCCGGGCGCCTTTACGCGGCGACCGGCTATGGCAACGTCGTTGCGATGGATCCTCAAACGGGCAAGAAGCTTTGGGAGAAGATGTTAGGTGCTCCCGTACGTGCCTCACCCACGGCGGCCGGCGACCGTGTGTTTGTCGTTACACTTGACGGTCGGTTCTATTGCCTCGCAGGCGCCGATGGCGGCGAATTATGGTCGGTCCGCGGATTGCCCCAGCAGGCAAGCTTGCTGACCAATGCAAGTCCCGCCGTCGAAGGCGAGATCGTGGTCGTACCCTATCCGTCCGGGGAACTCGTCGCGTTGAAGGTCGCCGATGGTACCGCGGTGTGGTCGGAGAGCCTGACGCGCACGCGCACGACATCGCAGATCAGCTCTATGAGCGACACCGCGCGCCCGGCGATCTTTCAAGGAACTGTCTATGCGGTTGGTCACGCGGGTCGCATGGTGGCGACGCAAACCGCGACAGGCGAACGCCTTTGGTCGCTCAATGTGCCCGGCACGCAAGCGCCCTGGGTGGCCGGTGATAGCGTATTCGTCGTCGATACGGCGGGACAGCTGATGGCCGTCTCGCGCACGGCCGGCAAAGTGCAGTGGACGGTGAAGCTGCCGGGCGGCGGTTCCTGGTCCGGCCCGACGTTGGCTGGCGGGACGCTGTGGCTTGCTTCAGCAGGCGGTAAGCTCGTGGGCGTCGAGGCGACCACGGGACGCATCGTAGTGCAGAAGGATCTCGGCGATCCTGTCTATATCGCACCGGTGGTCGCGCAGGGGCGGATGTATGTACTTACCGACGAAGCCAAGCTGATCGCGCTGAACTGAGCTTTCTGAGGCCCGGATTGGCGCGTCGATGCGCCGGGCTTTCCTACGTCCACCAGTTTGAGGCATAAGCGGCCCTCAAGCTAGGACGGATTCCAATGCCTTCAAAGCAAGTAGTCGCCATTGTCGGCCGACCCAACGTCGGCAAGTCGACGCTGTTCAACCGCCTCACTGGGAAGCGTACCGCGCTCGTCTCCGATATGCCGGGGTTGACGCGCGACCGGCGCGAGGGCGAGGCCCTGCTGCTCGACCACCCGGTTCTGTTGGTTGACACAGCCGGTCTCGAAGAGGCCAAGCGCGGCTCGATC